>NZ_JBHWDU010000097.1:0-27369 GCF_042734825.1 Kitasatospora sp. NPDC059648
TCGCACGCGCCCTGGTCCGTGAACGGCGAAGGGGGCGGGACCGGTGATCCGGTCCCGCCCCCTTCGCGTGCCGTGCGGCAGGCCGTGGTGGCGTCAGCCGCGCTGGATGCCCGTGGCGTCGGCCAGCACGCCCTGGGTGCCGTCCGGCAGCTGGGCCACCAGGGCCGCGCCGCGCTGCTCGACGGCCAGGTACCAGGTGCCCGGCACGACCTCGCCGACCGGGGCGCCGGCCGGGTTGTCCTTCGGGGCCAGCTGGCGCGGGGCCGGGACGGCGAACCAGAACGGTTGGAAGTCCGCCGCCGGGGCGGCCGGCTGCTGCGCGGCGGCCGGGGTCGGCTGCGGGGCCGGGGCGCCCGCGTCCTGCGGCTGCGCCGGCTGGCCGGGCTGCGGCTGGCCGGCGGCCGGGTAGCCGTAGCCGCCGGGGACCGGCTGGGCGCCGAAGGCCGGGTCGTGGCCCTGGGCCGGGTAGCCGTACTGGCCGGGGGCGCCCGGGTGGCCGGGCTGGCCCGGCGCCGGGTAGCCGCCCTGGTACGGGACGGCGGCCGGGCGGTCGGAGACCAGCGGGGCCTTCAGCGCGGGCACCAGCGGAGCGGCCGCGGCCGCACCGGCCAGCACGATCAGCGAGATGAGGCCCAGCCAGGCGCCGAAGCCGTGGCCGAAGCTCGGGGACGACGGGCCGCCGCCGAGCGCCCAGACGGAGGTCCACAGCGCCGCGACGGCGAACGCGATACCCCACTGGTCGAGCCGCAGGCCGAGCACCTGGCGGTTGGCGGCGGCGGGGCCCTGGAAGCGCTGCACCAGGATCAGGACGGCGGCGGCGATGCCCAGCAGGAAGACCGAGGGCAGGATGGGGAACAGCTCGGTGCTCCACGCGTTCTGCGAGGTGTCCCCGCAGTACCGGCTGCTGCAGTCCACGGTCCAGTAAGGCAGGAAGGAGGCGATGAACAGCAGGACGGCCGCGCCTGCGACGGCGGCGTCTCCCCTGGTGAGAGCGCGCAGATTCACTTACGTTCCCCTCGTTGACGTGTCGTGGACGGTGCTTCGCGCGGTCGGGCTGACCGGCCGAAACTCCCGAACGGACCAGAAGCCTAGGCCCAACCGTCCTGCCAGTGCACGGCGGGACCTGGAACGGGTCGAAGTCGTTGCAAACCGTGCGGACGCGGTGGTGCGTCGTCCACCGGGGCCACTCGTCCCAACTCCCGTGCCGGGCCCGCTCAGTGCGCGGTCAGGAAAGCGGTCAGCGCGTCGGCGATCCCCTGGGCGGCGTGCTGCCGCCACTGAGGGTCCGTCATCCGTCGGGCGTCCGCGGAGTTGCGCATGTTACCGCACTCGATGAACACCTTGGGTACAGCGGAGAGGTTGAGGCCGCCCAGGTCGGAGCGGGTGTCGAGGCCCTCCTTCGCGATGTAGTCGGCGTACGGCTCGCCGGTCGCGGCGTGGAAGCTGTCGCGCAGCACCAGGCCGAGGCGGTGCGAGGGTTCGACGATGGCGGAGTTGTCCGCCTTACCGGCGACCACCTTGGCGGGCATGATCACGTGGAAGCCGCTGCCGCTCGCCGGGGCGCCGTCGGCGTGCACCGAGAGCGCGACGTCGGCGCGGGCCTCGGCGCCCGCCCGGGCGCGCTCGTCCACGCACGGGCCCCACGGGCGGTCGCCGTCCTGGGTGAACACCACCTTGGCCCCCCGGGCGGTCAGCAGGGCGCGGGCCCGGCGGGTGACGTCCAGGGTGTAGTCGGCCTCGGTGTAGCCGGCGTCGGTCTCGGTGCCGGTGGTGTCGCACTCCTTGTGGCCGTTGCCGACGTCCACCTGACGGTTGATCTCGGTGGGGTGGGAGAAGTTGCCGGGGTTGTGGCCGGGGTCGAGCACGATGGTGCGGCCGGTGAGGTCGGCGGCCGCGGTGGGGGCCGGCGTGTCGCCGGGGGCCACGGCCGGCTCGGTGGGCGTCCCCGACGGCGTGCCGGCGGTCGACGGGCTGCCGGTCGGGGTGCTGCCGGCCGGCGGCGCCTCCGGGGAGGCCGAGGCGGGACCGCCGGACTGCACGGTGCCGGGCGGCGCGGCCGTGGCGGCCGCCGGGTCGGAGTGGTCCAGGGCCCGCCAGCCGAACCAGCCCGCCGTGCAGAGCGGGACGACCGCGGCCACCACCGTGGTGGCGCGCAGCAGGGCGGAGCGGCGGGGCGGTCGGGAGGTCGGGCCGGTCACGGGTGGTTCAGATCCTGTCCGAGGTGGGCGCGGTCAGGCCGTAGGCGTTCGCGATCGGCTTCCACTTGGTCAGGAAGTCGTTCTTCGCCTGGGTGGCCTGCGGATTGAGTTCGTCGGCCTTCTTCTTGTCGGCCGTGCTCGGTGCGCTGCCGGAGCAGCCCTGGGCGGCCACCGCGCGGGCCCAGCTCGCGTACGCCTTGTCGATGTCGGAGGACAACTGCCAGGCGGACTTGAGCGAGTTCACCGCGTCCGCGCCGCCCGGCAGGTCCGTGACGCTCAGCTTGGACAGCTTGACCAGCAGGCCGTCGCGCTGCTTGGCGCCGCTGTCGAAGACCTGCGCCGCGCTGTCGATGTCGGTCTTCGAGGGACAACTGGTCACCTTGGCCACCGCGTTGCCGATCTGGGTCCGGGCGTTGCCGCCCTCGGCGAGCAGGGCGTCCAGCGCCTGGGCCTGGGACTGGGCCTTGGGGCCGGCGCCGGACGCCGTCGGGGACGGCGTGTCGGAGGGTGCGGCCGTGGTGCCGGGCGCGGCGTCCGTACCGGTGGGCGCCGGAGCGGGCTGCGGGTTGCCGGAGCCGGTCGCGCCGACGGCCGACGGGGCGGGCGCGGCCCGGTCGTTGCCGCCGCCGCTCTTGGTCGCGTACAGCAGGCCGCCGCCGACCGCCACCACCAGCAGCAGCGCGAAGCCGATCAGCAGCGGGGCCCTGCGGTTGGCCGGGCGGTCCCGGTCGTCCTCGTCGTCGAGCGCCTGGGCGCTCGGGTAGTCCGGCTGGGCGGGGTAGGGCCGGGCGCCGTGACCGGGCTGCTGCTGCGGGGCCTGCCCGTACGGGCCCTGCTGGTTCGGGCCGACCGTGGGCGGCGGCGGGTAGACGTAGCCGGGGCCGGGCTGCCCGGCCTGGGGGCCGCGGTCCTGCGGGGCCGCGTGGAAGGGGAACGGCGGGGCCGGGGGCGGGGCGCCGGGGGGCGGCGGGGTGATCCGGGGGAGTGCGGTGGTGGGGTCTCCGGAGCCCGGCTCCGGTGCGGCCGCCGGGGCGGGGGCCGTTGCCGGCGCCGACATGTCCGGCGCCGGGCCGAAACCCGGGGCGGTGGACAGGTACGGGCGGGCGCCCAGCGGCGGGCCCTGGTCGCCTACCGCGCCCGCGGTGGGGGGCTCCGGCGCCGCGGCGGGGGCGGACCCGGCGTCCGGGCGCTGCGGATTGCGGACCCAGCCGCCCGCGCCGCCGCGCGCGGTCGGGTCCCAGACCGCCGGAGCGGTGTTGTGCTGGTCCGTCATGTGCCGCTAGCCCCCACCGTCCGCCGATGCTCTGCCTGGTGCTGCCGCCCGTGCCGCAGCCGCCTGGTGCTGCGCGGACACCGTACCGTTCGAGCACCCGTCGGACAGCCCAGGCACGACGTTAGAGCATCGGGGCGGGGCTGTGGGGGCGATCTGGGCGGTCCTGGCGGTCGGGGGAGTAGGGGGTGGAGGAGCGGTAGCGGTCCGCTAGCCGGCGGTCCGGCGCAGGACGCGCAGCGAGCCGGTCACCGAGACCTCCTCGAAGCCCTCGGCCAGCGCCCGCAGGTACACCCGGTACGGGGCCTGGCCGCCGTCCGCCGGGTCCGGGAACACGTCGTGCACCACCAGCAGGCCGTCCGGCGCCAGGTGCGGCGCCCAGCCCTCGTAGTCGCCGGTGGCGTGCTCGTCGGTGTGCCCGCCGTCGATGAAGACCAGGGCCAGCGGCCGTCCCCACAGTGCGGCGATCTGCGGCGAGCGGCCGACCAGCGCGACCACGTGCTCCTCCAGCCCGGCGGCGTGCAGGGTGCGGCGGAACCGGGGAAGGGTGTCCATCCGCCCGACCTCCGGGTCCACCAGCGTCGGGTCGTGGTACTCCCAGCCGGGCTGCTGCTCCTCCGAGCCGCGGTGGTGGTCCACGGTCAGCGCGACCGTCCCGGTCTCCCGCGCCGCGGCGGCCAGCAGGACCGCCGAGCGGCCGCAGTAGGTGCCGATCTCCAGCACCGGCAGCCCGGTGCGCCGGGCCGCCGCCACCGCCGCCGCGTACAGCGCGAGGCCCTCGTCCACCGGCATGAACCCGGTGGCCGCCTCGAACGCCGCCAGCACCTCCGGCGCCGGGCGGACGCCCTCCAGCAGGTCGGACATTCGGTGCTCCTCGGGTTCGGGCGGCGGACGGACGTGCTCGGACCCTACTCGAGGGCAGCCGGGGCGGCGGTGGCGGCCCCCGGGCCGGTTCTGGAACGCGTTCTCGTCGGGTTCCGGCGGCCGTGCCAGAATCGCCCCGACCCTTGACCCGAGGCACCCCGGGAGCAGCCCCATGCGCGCAGCCGTCCTGCACAAGACCGGCCAGGACACCCTCGACGTCCGCGAGGACGTCACGGCGGTCGGCTTCGGACCGGGCACCGTACGGGTCCGGATGCGCGCCGCCAGCCTCTGCCACTCCGATCTCTCGGCGATGAGCGGCGTCCTGCCGCAGCCCGCGCCGTTCGTCCCCGGCCACGAGGGCGCCGGGGACGTCGTCGAGGTCGGCGAGGGGGTCACCGGCGTCGCCCCCGGGGACCGGGTGGTGCTCTGCTGGATGGCCCCGTGCGGCCGCTGCGCCCACTGCGAACGGGGCCGCGGCCACCTGTGCGTCGCCAGCCTGCGGCGGCTCGGTGCCCCCGGCTTCCGGCTGGCCGGGAGCGGCACCGAGGCTTCCGGCTTCTACGGCACCGGCGCCTTCGCCGAGGAGGTGGTGGTCGCCGCCGACGCCGTCATCAAGGTGCCCGACGACCTCCCGTACGAGGCCGCAGCCCTCATCGGCTGCGGGGTGACCACCGGCATCGGCGCCGCCGTCAACACCGCCCGTGTCGAGCCCGGTTCCACGGTCGCGGTGATCGGCGCGGGCGGTGTCGGCGTGGCCACCGTCCAGGGCGCCCGGGTCTGCGGCGCCGCCCGGATCACCGTCGTCGACCCGGTGGCCTCGCGCCGCGAACGGGCGCTGGCCTTCGGCGCCACCGAGGCGATCGCCCCCGAGGAGCTGAAGGCGGCGGCCAAGGCCCTGCCGGGTGGCGGCTTCGACCACGTCTTCGAGGCGGTCGGCCGCGCGGCCACCGTCCGGGCCGGCTACGACGCCGCGCGGCGCGGCGGCGCGGTGGTGGTGATCGGCGCGGGCGCACAGGACGACCTCGCGCAGTTCACCATGGGGGAGCTGTTCTTCAACGAGAAGCGGCTGCTGCCCTCGCTGTACGGCGGGGCGCCGGTGGCCCGCACCGTCGCCCTGGTGGTGGACCTGTGGCGGGCCGGGCGGATCGACCTGGACGGGATGATCACCCACCGGGTCGGGCTGGCGGACGTGAACCGGGCGATCGAGCAGATGCGCAGCGGCGAGGCGCTGCGGACGGTGGTCTCGCTCGGCTAGCCGCATGCGCGAGGGCCCGCCGGGACGTCCTCCGGCGGGCCCTCGCGGGGTCTTGCGGTTCGTACCCGGCTCAGCCCCGGGCGTGGGCCGCGCGGTGGCGGCCGTGCGGGTCCGTTCCGGGGGTGTCGTCGGACGCGGAGCCACCGCGGTGGCGACCGTGCGACGCGGTGTCCTCGGCCGTCTTCTCGTCGGCGTCGGTCCCGGTCATCGCGGGTCCGGTGGTGTCGGTGAGGGTGTCGGACATGAGAATCGTCTTCCGTGCGGAGGGTGCGGGTCGTCGGCGCCCGTCCGGCGCCTGCGGCACACGGTCGGGTCCCCGATCGGGCGCTCGGTACGCGCCCACAGCCGGTGATCGCGGCCCGTGCCCCGGCCACCATAACGGCCGGGGCCGACGAGATCCTATCGACCTCGTGGGGCGGGTCCCGCCCCGCCCGCGGGCCGGTGGGATCAGCCGGGGCGGCCGGTCCGCAGGAACGCGGCCAGCAGCTCGTGGAGCACCGCGGCGCCCTCCTCGGCGAGCACCTCGTGCCCGGAACAGGCCGCCTCGACGTACCGGAAGTCCGCGCCCTCGACCCGTCCGATCCGCAGCAACTCGTGCCGCAGCGAACGGGATTGGCTCACCGGCACCACCTCGTCCCGGTTGCCGTGCACCACCAGCAGCGGCGCGCTCAGCCGGTGCGCCAGCTGGAGCACGTCGCGCGGGCCGCGGGCGTCCAGGATCGGCTCGCCGCCGCCGAGCCGGGCGGTCAACGCCCGTACGGGCGGCGCGGCTTCGGCGAGCAGCCGGGCGCCGGACAGGAACGGCGCGACCACCGCGCAGCGGGCGACCTGTTCGGCCGGGGCGTGCGCGGCGGCCAGCAGCGCCAGGAAAGCGCCGTAGCTGACGCCGAACAGGGCGGGGGGCTCCAGCCCGAGCGCCGCGCGTTGGCCGGCGATGCCCTCCAGCAGGTGCAGCACGTCGTCCAGGTCGGGGCCGCCCCAGGCACCCCGGACGGCCAGCGCGTGCGGCACCCCGTAGCCGGTGGAGCCGCGCTGGTTGGGCGCGACCACCGCCAGGCCCTCGGCGGCCATCCGCTGCAGCGCCGGGTCGAACTCCAGCCGCCAGGCGTCCGCCGGCCCGCCGTGCAGGGCGAGTACCAGGTGCGGGCTGCTCAGCCAGGCGTCACCGCCGTACACCACCGCCTCCAACGGGCCGGCCGGGCCCGCGAGTTCCAGGCTCTGCGCGGAGTGCCAGCGGCCGCCGTCGCCGGGTGGGGTGCTGCCGTCGAGCCGCCAGCCGGCCGGAGGGGTACGGGCGCCGCGCGGCCCGCCGGGCTGCCAGGGCGGCACGGTCTCCCGCCACGGGCCCGGCAACCCCGAGCCCAACGGCGCGAGTTGGAGCGGCAGCGGCATCGGGGCGGTTCCGGCCGGAGCCGGTCCGTGCGCCAGCAGGGCGTCCACGTCCAGGGTTGCCAGCGCCGCCGGGTGGTCGGGCGAGGAATAGGGGATCCGCAGGCCCGCTTCGCTCCAGTGCCCCACCGCGCCGAGCCGGCCGGGCGGCACCGGCAGCCGGTCCAGCCGCCCGACGGCGGGCCGCCACAGGGCGAGCGCCGACCCGGCGCCGTGGTCGATCTGCACCGCCACCCGGGGGCCGTCCGGCCCCTGCCGCAGTGCGACCGGCCGCAGGGTCGTGCCCGTGACGTGCAGGCACTCCGGGAACCGCAGCGGCTCCCCGCCGCCCAGCACGCCCCAGCCGAGCCGGTCGGTGCCGGGCGCGTCGCTGCGCACGATCGCGAAGCCGCTGTCCGGGTCGAACAGCACCAGCCGGTCGTTGCTGTGCTCGCCGATCTCCAGCAGGGGGGTGGCGGTGCCGCTGCGCAGGTCCAGCGCCACGCTGCGGACCAGCCCGCCGGCCACCCGGTCCAGCGCGAGCAGTGCGCCCGCGCGGTCCAGCCAGGTGCCGCCGCCGTGCAGGCCGGGGATCTCGGCGACCCGCGCGGGCTCGCTGCCGTCCGCCCGGACCAGCCAGGCCGTGGTCGCCGGGCGGGTGTCGGTGCCGAGGGCGACCGCCACCGGAGTGCGCGGGCCGGCGCCGGGCGGCACGGGGAGCGGCAGCAGCCGCAGCCCGGCCATCCGCAGCGAGGCCACCTGTTGCTCCACGGTGCCGTCCTCCTCGTGGGAGAGCCGGACCACGTCGTGCCGCTCGCCGTCGTGCCGGCAGACCAGCACCGAGCCGTCGGACAGCGCCACCAGCTGCGAGCGCAGGTCCTCCGACCGGTTGCCGGACAGCGGCAGCGCGGCCGGTGCGGCCGGTGAACCGTCCGGCGGGAGCCGCCAACGCTCCACGTACCAGCCGCTGTCGGCGGCCGCGGCCAGGCAGGCTGCGTGGCTGCCGTCGGCGGCGAAGGCGAAGCCCAGCCGGCGCAGTGCCCGGGTGGTGGTGCGGGTGGCCACGTTCACGCCCCGCTCACCCTCATGTGCCACCACATCCCTTTCGTCCGTTGCCGGGACAACTCCCCTTCGCAGGACTGAAGTTAGTTTCGACAAAACCGGAGGCTCAACGCCCAGCCGGTCGCTTCACCCGTAAGGGTGAGCATGGGGCGGTTTCGAATTCGTGCGAGGGGCCCACTGTGCGCCACGGGCGCCGGGCGTGCGGGCGCACCCGGTCGGCGCGAGCCCGTGCGGACGCTCCGCTCGGGTTGACGCCGGTCCGCAGCGGGTTGACGAGCATCCGTGCGCCCGCGGTACCGGCGTCCGAACGGTCACCGCGCCGGGCCCGGAAGGCGACCGCGCGAGGTCCGGACGTGCACCGCGCCCGTCCCCCGATCGGCCGAGGCCCGACCGCCCCCGCGCGCACGGTAGTCTCGACAGGTGCCGAAACTGTCCGACGTCATCACCGCCCTCGAAGAGGTCTACCCCCCGCAGTGGGCGGAGTCCTGGGACGCCGTCGGCCTGGTCTGCGGGGACCCTCAGGCCGAGGTCGGCCGCGTGCTGTTCGCCGTCGACCCCGTCCAGGCCGTCGTCGACGAGGCCGTGGAGTGGGGCGCCGACCTCGTGGTCACCCACCACCCCCTCTACCTGCGCGGCACCACCAGCGTCGCCGCCACCACCTTCAAGGGCCGGGTGGTGCACACGCTGATCACCAACGGCATCGCGCTGCACGTCGCCCACACCAACGCCGACCACGCCGACCCCGGCGTCTCGGACGCCCTGGCCGAGGCGGTCGGCCTGCGGGTCACCGGCCCGCTGGTGCCGGACCCGACGGACCCGCTGGGCCGTCGCGGCACCGGCCGGATCGGCGTGCTGGAGCCCCCGCTGGCGCTGTCCGCCTTCGCCGCCCGGGTCGCCGAGGGCCTGCCCGCCACCGCCGCGGGCGTGCGCGTCTCCGGCGACCCCGCCCGGCTGATCAGCCGGGTGGCGGTGTGCGGCGGCTCGGGCGACAGCTTCTTCGCCGACGTACGGGCGGCCGGCGTGGACGCCTACGTGACCTCCGACCTGCGCCACCACCCGGCCTCCGAGGCCACCGAGGCCGCGCCGGTCGCGCTGGTCGACGCCGCCCACTGGGCCACCGAGTGGCCCTGGCTCGGCCTGGCCGAGCGCGCCCTGCTGGCCGCCGCCGGCCCGCGGGGCTGGGCCGTGGAGACCAAGGTCTCCCACCGGGTCACCGACCCGTGGACCGCGCACGCCCCCATGTCCTTCACCGCCTGACCCGATTCACAGGAGCTTTCCCCTTGAACGCCGCGCCCGCCGACCAGATCCGCCTGCTCGACCTCCAGGCCATCGACTCGAAGCTCGACCAGCTGGCCCACCGGCGCCGGGGCCTGCCCGAGCACGCCGAGATCGAGAAGGCCACCGCCGACCACACCGCGCTCAAGGACCTCGTCGTCGCCGCCGAGGCCCAGAAGGGCGACACCGCCCGCGAGCTGACCAAGGCCGAGCAGGACGTGGAGCAGGTCCGCGCCCGCGCCGCCCGCAACCAGCAGCGCCTGGACTCCGGCGCGATCACCTCGCCGAAGGACCTGGAGAACCTCCAGCACGAGATCGGCTCGCTCGCCAAGCGCCAGGGCGACCTGGAGGACGTCGTGCTGGAGATCATGGAGCGCCAGGAGAGCGCCAGGACCCGCGTCGAGGAGCTGAGCGCCCGCCTGGAGCACTCCACCGTGGTCCTCAAGGAGGCCGAGGCCCGCCGCGACGCCGCCTTCGCCGAGATCGACGGCGAGGCCGACAAGGTCAAGCGCGACCGCGAGACCGTCGCCGCCGTCATCCCGGCCGACCTGCTGAAGCTGTACGCCAAGCTGCGCGAGACCCAGGGCGGCGTCGGCGCGGCCCGCCTCTACCAGCGCCGCTGCGAGGGCTGCCGCACCGAGTTCTCGATCACCGAGCTGAACGCCATCAAGGCCGAGCCGGCCGACAAGGTCGTCCGCTGCGAGAACTGCTCGCGGATCCTGGTCCGCACGGCCGACTCGGGCGTCTGACCCGGTGGCGGCGCGCTTCATCGTCGAGGCGGACGGCGGGTCCCGGGGCAACCCGGGGCCGGCCGGCTACGGCGCGGTGGTCCGGGACGGCGACACCGGGCAGCTCGTCGCGGAGGCCGCCGAGTTCATCGGCCACGCCACCAACAACGTGGCCGAGTACCGGGGCCTGATCGCCGGGCTCAGGGCGGCTCGCGAGCTCGACCCGGACGCCTCGGTGGACGTCCGGATGGACTCCAAGCTGGTCGTCGAGCAGATGTCCGGGCGCTGGAAGATCAAGCACCCCGACATGCAGCCGCTCGCCGCCGAGGCGCGCACGGTCTTCCCGCGCGGCCGGGTCACGTACACCTGGATCCCGCGCGAGCGGAACAAGGACGCCGACCGGCTGGCCAACGAGGCGATGGACGCCGGCCGCGACGGCCGCCAGTGGGAGCCCCGCAAGCCCGCCGGGGCCGTCGACGCCGGTGCGGCCCTCGCGGCCGAGCCGCCGCTGGAGAAGAGCGCCCCCAAGGTCGGCTGGGCCGCCCCCGCCGACCTCGGCACCCCGACCACCTTCGTCCTGCTGCGCCACGGCGAGACCCCGCTCACCCCGCAGAAGCGCTTCTCCGGAAGCGGCGGCACCGACCCGGAGCTGTCCGACAAGGGCCGCTGGCAGGCCGAGCGGGCCGCCGAGGCGCTGGCCGCGCGCGGCAGCGTCCAGGCGATCGTCGCCTCCCCGATGCGCCGCACCCGGCAGACCGCCGAGATCGTCGCCGCCCGGCTCGGTCTGGACGTCCGGTACGAGGAGGGGCTGCGGGAGGTCGACTTCGGCGCCTGGGAGGGCCTGACCTTCGCCGAGGTGCAGGAGCGCTACCCGGACGACCTGTCGGCCTGGCTCGGCTCCGCCAAGGCCCGGCCGACCGGCAGCAGCGAGAGCTTCACCACCCTCACCCACCGGGCCGGCGTCGCGCGGGACAGGATCCTCGCCCGCTACCCGGGGCAGACGGTGCTGGTGGTCTCGCACGTCAGCCCGATCAAGACGCTGGTCCGGCTCGCCCTCGGCGCCCCGCCGGACTCGATGTACCGGATGGAGCTGTCCGCCGCCTCGATCTGCGCCGTCCAGTACTACGCGGACGGCAACGCCTCGCTGCGGCTGCTCAACGACGGCTCGCACCTGCGCTGAACCCGCTCCGGCGGGGGGCGGTGCACGGCGCTCAGTGCACCTCGGTGACCACCACGTCCAGCTGCCACGGCTTGCGCGCCGTGCCCTCCGCGGCGAGCTCGACGTGGTGGCCCAGCGCCAGCAGCGCGTCCATCAACTCGGCGGGCGTCTTCGGCTCGGCCCCGGCGACCAGCAGGTCCCGGACGATCCGCCCCTTGGTCGCCTTGTTGAAGTGGCTGACCACCGTCCGCTTGCCGTGCCGTTCCTGCAGCACCCGGACGGTCGCGGTACGGGAGGCCACCTGGCCGGCCGGCCTCCAGGCCGCCGCGTACGCGGAGCTGCGCAGGTCCAGCACCAGCCCGTCCGCCACCTCGGGGAGCACGGCGGCCGTCGCGCTCCGCCAGTACGCGCCGAGCGCCCCCAGCGCGGGGAGCTTCACGCCCATCGAGCAGCGGTAGGACGGGATCCGGTCGGAGATCCGCACCGCGCCCCACAGGCCGGAGAACACCAGCAGCGAGCGCTCGGCCCGGTCGTACGCGGCGGCGTCCAGGGTGGCCAGGCCCAGGTTGTCGAACAGCACCCCGGTGTACACCTCGGCGGCCGGGCGGGTCCCGGCGGTGGGCAGACCCGCGTTCTTGGCGATCTCGCCGCGCAGGCCGGGGGTGAGTCCGAGCACCTCGGCGGCGGTGTCCTCGTCGCCCCGGCACAGCCCGACCAGCGCGTCCAGCACCGTGCCGCGCGCCGCCGTCAGGCCCGGCAGCGACAGCCGGTCCAGCGCGACCGGCTCGCCGTCGCCGGACGCGGCCTTGCCCTCCGAGGGCGGCAACAGCACCAGCACAGCGGACTCCTCAACACTTCGTGGCGGACGGACCCCGCAACCCTACTGCGGCCGTCCCGGCCGCCGGCGTCACCCTCCGGAGGACGGCGGCCGACGGCCCGGGCGGCAATTCGGTGGGATCGTCCGGCGTTCATCACTACGGTGAGCCGCGAAGGAGAGTGACCGAGATGACCATGCGACCCCTGGACCTGGTGCCCGGCGACGGCGACGCCGTGGAGGAGTCCCTGCCCGTGCGCCTGCCCGCCGGCCTGCCGGCCGGCACACGGCAGGCCCTGGAGTTCGCCGTGCGGGCCGCGGCCGAGGCCGTGCTGGCCGGGCGGGTGCGGGTGACGGAGGCGGACGCCGCGGCGGACACCGCCGAACTGGCCTTCGAGGTCCGCCAGTCCGAGGTCCCGCAGGCGCTCACCGGGGCCGCGCAGGGCAAGGCCGAGCGCCGCGCCGCCATGGTGGCCCGGATCCGCGCCGCCAACGCGGAGACGCTGGAGCGGCTGAAGGACCTGTGACCACCGTGTACCTGGACCTCGACGACGTCACCTACCTCGCCGGGGGCGCGCAGAACGTCCGAGACCTCGGCGGCCTGCTCTCGGCGATCGCCCGTCCGCAGGCGAGCCTGTTCGGCTCGGACGCCTACCCCGACCTGTGGACCAAGGCGGCCGCACTCGGCCAGAGCCTGTCCCGCAACCACCCGCTCGTCGACCGGAACAAGCGCACCGCCTTCGAGGCGATGCTGCTGTTCCTGGACTACAGCGCCGAGCCCTACACCGACCCGCACCCGGACGACGCCGTGGCCTACGTGCTGCGGCTGGCCACCGGCGGCTACGACGACGCGGTCGCCCTCGCCGCCGAGGACCTCAGGTCCCTCCTGGGGCGCTGAGGACGCGGGCGTCGGCCTGCTGCGCACCCTGCCCGCCGCGCCCGCCGCCGCGGAGCCGGACGGCTCGCCCGGGGCGGCCCTCGCCCGGTTGCCACTCGGCCGGGTGATCGACGTCCGGCTGACCAGGGCCGACCCGGCCACCCGGACGGTCCGCTTCGCCGCCGTCTGACGCGGTCGGGGGGCGGTCCCGGGCCCGGGTGCCCGACCGCCACCGTCCGAAAGGCCGCCGCCCGGCGGCCCGTAGGGTCCGTCGTTCCGCCCCGCCCCGCCCCGGGGGTGGGAGGATCGGTCCGTGCCCGATCCCCAGCCCGCCGCCGCCGTTCCCGCCTCCGCCGCCGCCCGTGTCCCCGACACCGGGCGGCGCCGCCGTCTGCTCGTCCTCGCGATCTGCTGCCTGAGCCTGTTCATCGTCGGCCTGGACAACACGGTGGTGAACATCGCGCTGCCGGCGATCCAGAAGGACCTGGACGCCCCGGCCTCCGGCCTGCAGTGGATCATCGACGCCTACACCCTGGTGCTGGCCTCGCTGCTGATGCTGTTCGGCTCGGTGGCCGACCGTTTCGGCCGCCGCCGCGTGTTCCAGATCGGGCTGACCTGTTTCGCGCTCGGCTCCCTGCTGTGCAGCCTGGCGCCGAGCCTGGAGTGGCTGGTGGCCTTCCGGGCGCTGCAGGCGGTGGGCGGCTCGATGCTCAACCCGGTGGCGATGTCGATCATCACCAACACCTTCACCGACCCGAAGGAGCGGGCCCGGGCGATCGGCGTGTGGGGAGGCGTGGTCGGCATCTCGATGGCGCTCGGCCCGCTGCTCGGCGGCTTCCTGGTGGACGGCGCCGGCTGGCCCTCGATCTTCCTGATCAACGTCCCGGTGGCCCTGCTCGCCATATTGCTGACCGTCCGTCACGTCCCCGAGTCGCGCGCGCCGCGGCCGCGCCGGCTCGACCCGGTGGGGCAGCTGCTGATGATCGTGCTGCTCGGCTGCGGCACCGCCGCGATCATCGAGGGCCCGGGCAACGGCTGGACCTCCCCGCTGATCCTCGCCCTAGCCACGGCCGCGGCGGCCGCGCTGATCGCCTTCCCGCTCTGGGAGCGGCGGGTCGCCGAGCCGCTGGTGGATCCGCGGTTCTTCGCCAGCGCGCCGTTCACCGGAGCCACCGTCACCGCGGTCTGCGCCTTCGCCGGGCTCGGCGGCTTCCTCTTCCTCAACACCCTCTACCTCCAGGACGTCCGGCACTACGGCCCGGTCGAGGCCGGCCTGTGGACGCTGCCGATGGCCGGTCTGATGCTGGTCTGCGCGCCGCTGTCCGGACGGATCGTCGGCAGCCGGGGCCCGCGCCTGCCACTGGTGATGGCCGGGCTCGGCATGGCCGCGAGCGGCCTGCTGCTCACCGGGCTGACCGCGGACTCCCCGGCCGCGCTGCTGCTGGTCGCGTACGCGCTGTTCGGCTTCGGCTTCGGCCTGGTCAACGCGCCGATCACCAACGCGGCCGTCTCCGGGATGCCGCGTTCCCAGGCGGGGGTGGCCGCCGCCGTCGCCTCGACCAGCCGCCAGGTCGGCCAGTCCCTGGGCGTCGCGGTGATCGGTACGGTCGTCACCTCGGCCGTGGTCGGTCCGATGGCCACCGGATTCGCCCCGGCCAGCCACGCCGGCTGGTGGATCCTGGTCGGCCTGGGCGGCGCGGTCCTCCTCCTCGGCCTGCTCACCACCGGCGCCTGGGCCACCGGCACTGCCGCCCGGGTGGCCGCCCGCCTTGGTGCCGAGCCCCCGGTGGCCCGGTCCGGTGTTCGGGAGGCCCCGCCCGAGCGGCTACCATGACCACTACGGCGGAAGAGCCGGCCGGGCGGTCGCGACGGGTCCCTGACCCGCCGAGGAACGTCCGGGCTCCACAGAGCAGGGTGGTGGGTAACGCCCACCCGGGGTGACCCGCGGGACAGTGCCACAGAAAACAGACCGCCCACCGCTACGGCGCGTGGGTAAGGGTGAAACGGTGGTGTAAGAGACCACCAGCGACCGGGGTGACCCGGCCGGCTAGGTAAACCCCACCTGGAGCAAGGTCAAGATCGGTGCCTCCGGGCGCCGTGCGCGAGTGTTCGAGGGCTGCTCGCCCGAGCTCGCGGGTAGACCGCACGAGGCTGTCGGCAACGGCAGCCCTAGATGGATGGCCGTCTCCCCGGGCCGCGCAAGCGACCCGGGTGACAGAACCCGGCGTACAGGTCGACTCTTCCGTCCCCTGGCCAGCCGAGGGCCCTCCGACCCGCACCGCGGTCGGAGGGCCCTCGCGCGTCCTCCGTCAGGCCGGGCGGGAGCCGACGGCGTCGCGGATCTGTTCGCCGAGGCCGCCGTTGACGCGGGCGCAGTTGGCGCAGCAGAAGAACATCCCCGCCACCTCGACGCCGTGGCCGACGATGCGGACGCTGCACTGTTCGCAGCGGGGGGCGAGCTTCTCCATCGCGCACTCGAAGCTGTCGAAGGTGTAGCTGTCGCCGGTGACGGTCTTGATCTCGAAGGCGAGCCAGTAGTCGTTTCCGCAGGTGACGCAGGTGGCCATGGCAGCCGTCTCCTTCCGGTGGGGGCCGCCGGCGGGTGGGCGGCTGACATTTCCAGTGTCGAAGCGGAGGGCGAGGGCGGCCACCCGGCGCGACCGTCAGACGGATCAGAGGGATCAGGCGGGGTCAGGCGGAGCGGGCGGAGAGCTCCTCCAGGGCCCGGACGGCGCGCTCGGCGTCGTCGGCGGCGACGAACAGGTGGTCGTGGTGGAAGCCGGCCACCACGTTGCAGCTGATCCCCACCTCGGCGAGCCGCCCGGCCACCGCCGCGGTAAGTCCGACGGCCTCCAGCGCGGAGTGGATCTGCAGGGTGATCCAGGCCGCCACGTACTCGTAGCGCAGCCCGAGGGCGTCCGCCTCCTCCTGGGTGACCACCACCGTCACCCCTTCGGGTTCGGCGACGGTCACCACCGGCCGCATCCCGGCGGGCACCTTCGCGGGGAGGGTGCAGTAGACGTACCGCCCCGGGTTGAGCTGCGGGCGCATCCCGCGCAGCAGGGTCGCAAGGTCTCGTTCACCGGCCATGCCCGCCACCGTATCCGTTCGGCCCGTGGTCGAGCCGCCCGCCGGAGCCGTGTCGGAATCCGTTGACGAGCGACAGTCACCGATATATCGTCGAACTATCGAGACAGTGACTCGACTGTTTCGGATAACCAGGTGGAACCTCAAGGAGGTGGGTGCCGTGCGCTCAGGAATGCGATTTCGAGGAGCGGACCCGCGCGGCGGCGGACGACGCGGGCCGGGCCCGGAGTTCCGGGGGATGCCCGGGGAGGGCTTCGAGGGGCGGCCGGCCTTCGGCGGCTTCGGTCCGCCGTTCGGCGGCGGCGGCCCCGGCCGGCCGATGGGCGGCCCGTTCGGGCACGGCTTCGGCGGGCACGGCGGTCGGCGCGGCGGCCCGCACGGTCGACGCGGCGGCCGGGCCCGGCGCGGCGACGTCCGGGCCTCGCTGCTGGCGCTGCTCAAGGAGCGGCCGATGCACGGTTACGAGATGATCGCCGAGATCACCGAGCGGACCAACGGGGCCTGGCGGCCCAGCCCGGGTTCGATCTACCCCAACCTCCAGCTGCTGGAGGAGGAGGGGCTGATCACCGCGGAGGAGGTCGGCGGCAAGCGGCTGGTCTCGCTCACCGAGGCCGGCCGGGCCGAGGCCGAGTCCGGGCCGGCGGAGCCGTGGGCCGAAGCCGGCCGGGAGGTCGACTGGGCGGCCGTCCAGGAGGTCGGCCAGGCGCTCGCCGCGGTCGAACAGGCCGTCCAGCAGGTGATGCGGACGGGCACCGAGGCGCAGCGCGCCAAGGGCCTGGCGGTGCTGACCGAGGCCCGCAAGAAGCTGTACCTCGTCCTTGCCGAGGATGACTGACCGGCCGGGGGGACCGGGTCCGCCGGTGGGTCGGTGGGCCGGTGGGCCGGGGCGGTGCTGCTGCTCAGGGGCGGACCACGAACAGGGCCGCGCAGGCGAGCAGCAGCACCGCCCAGCCGAACCAGAGCCAGCCGTCCGGACCGATCGTCACGGAGTAGAGGCACACCACCAGCAGCAGCGCCCCGGTCACCCAGGCGACCTGCCGGTTGTGGTGGGCGGCCGCCTGCGCGCGGCTCCTGCGGTGGCGTACCGGGTGCCGAACCGTCCTGGCCATGCCGACCTCCCGGGGCGGCGAAGGGGGTGGGGAACGGGCGGCCGGCCCGTCAGTCGGAGGCCGCCTCGTCGTACTCGTAGCGCCAGAACCAGCTGAGCCCCCGCACCTGCTTGGTCCGGACGTACACCAGTGTGCGCGCGGCGGAGTCGCCGTGCGCAGGGACCGGGACCTTGTACTTCTTGGGCACGCCGAGCATCGGCCCCAGCGGGATCGGGAGGACCTTCCCGTCCAGGGGGCCGCCGACGAATTCGGTGTCCGCGCTCTTCACCCCTCCAGGGTCTCACCTCCACGCCGCGGCCACGCCGGGAGCGCCCCGTGGCGGAGGCCCCGTGAGGACGGGGTGCCCGGAGTGTGACCGGAGAGGCACCGCCCCCGGTCATCGGCAGGCCTCGCGCACCCTTATCCTTCCTGTTACGCCCTCGGGGTCCACCCCGGGTCAGCGGGCCCCGTACGGGCCGGGCGAGGCGCGAGTCAGCGTGCCCTCCGGCCGTCACCGGCGCGGACAGCGTGCTGCCGCGACAGGCGTACCGAGACCCGGGCGTCGGCCGTCCGGTGACCCCGGGCCGCGGTCGGCAGGGCGCGGACAGCAGGGCCGAGCACCGCCCCGGGAAGCAGCGGGGGGCGCTGTGCGTTGCGTCGGAGTGGAACGTCGAACGCTGTGTCGCACCAGGCACGGCAGTTGCGCGGAAGGGGCCCGATGGAAGCCGGCAGCAGGTGGACCACCTGGTGGCAGAAGCGTGACCGACAGCGGGCCCGCCCCGACGGTGCGGACCCGGCCGCCAGACTGGACCAGCTGCTCGGCGCCGTGCGCGCCGGATTCCCCCTCGCGCCCGCCGCCCACCCGGCCGGCTACCGCTGCTCCTGCGACCGGGTGGCCTGCCCGGCCCCGGCCCAGCACCCGGTCTCCTTCGCCTGGCAGACCCAGGCCACCACCGATCCCGAGCAGCTCTCCCGCTGGCTCTCCCGCGATCCCCGGGCCAACTTCGTCACCGCCACCGGGCGGGTGCACGACGTGCTGGACGTCCCGGCCGAGGCCGGGCGGCTGGCCCTGGAGCGGCTGACCGCGCTGGGCGTCGAGGGCCCGGTCGCCGCCGTCGGTGAGGACCGCTACCTGTTCTTCACCGCCACCCGAGGCACCCCGCAGGACGAGGACGAGTGGTGGGACAGCGCGCTCGACTCGACCCCGGACACCATGTCCGAGCACCCCGGCCTGCGTTGGCACTGCCGCGGCTCGTACACCCTGCTCCCGCCGGCCGCACTGCCGGACGGCTCCCAGGTGCGGTGGCTGCGCGGGCCCGAACTGCCCCTGCCGGACCCGCTGCGGGTGCTGGACGTGCTCACGGACGCCTGCACCGAGGTGGGCGCCGTCGCCGAGGAGCAGTGGCTGATCGGCTGAGCGGCTGCTGTTCGCCCGCTCGCCTCCGGCGCGCCCCGAGTCGAAGGGGCGCGCCGGGCCGCGGTTACGGCAGGGCTTACGGCAGGGTGAGGATCTCCGCGCCGTCCGCCGTGACCACCAGGGTGTGCTCGAACTGGGCGGTGCGCTTGCGGTCCTTGGTGACGACCGTCCAGCCGTCCGGCCAGATCTCGTAGTCGTAGGTGCCCAGGGTCAGCATCGGCTCGATGGTGAAGGTCATGCCGGGCTTGATGACCTCGGTGGCCCGCTCGCTGTCGTAGTGCGGGATGATCAGGCCGGAGTGGAACGACGTGTTGATGCCGTGTCCGGTGAAGTCCCGCACCACGCCGTAGTCGAAGCGCTTGGCGTAGGACTCGATGACCCGTCCGATGACGTTGATCTGACGGCCCGGCTTGACCGCCTTGATCGCCCGGTTGAGGGACTCCCGGGTGCGCTCGACCAGCAGCCGGGACTCCTCGTCCACGTCGCCGACCAGGTAGGTGGCGTTGAGGTCGCCGTGCACCCCGTGGATGTACGCGGTGGCGTCGATGTTGACGATGTCGCCGTCCTGGAGCACCGTCGAGTCCGGGATGCCGTGGCAGATCACCTCGTTGATGGAGGTGCAGACGGACTTGGGGAAGCCGCGGTAGCCCAGGTCTGAGGGGTAGGCGCCGTGGTCGCACATGTACGTGTGGGCGACGGCGTCCAGCGCGTCCGTGGTGACGCCGGGGGCGATCAGCTTCGCCGCCTCCTCCATCGCCCGGGCGGCGATGGCGCCCGCGATCCGCATCTTCTCGATCGTCTCGGCGGTCTGCACCTCGGGCCCGGTGTACGGCGTCGGCGCGGGCTTGCCGACGTACTCGGGGCGCGCGATGTGCGCCGGGACCTTGCGGGTGGGGGACTGGATGCCGGGTACGAGAGCCATGGCGGCGAGTCTAGTCGCCGGGCCCCGCCGTCCCCCGGGGGTGTGCGGACCGGCCCGGCCCGGGGAATGATCGGTACCGACCCCTATCTCTGGACGGGAGAGTGCCATGCCCCTCGGATTCCACCGCAAGCCGGCCGGCCAGCCGGGCGAGTGGTTCTACTGCATCAAGCACGGCAAGGTCGAGGAGGGCCCCGAGTGCCCCGCCAAGGACCGCCTCGGCCCCTACGCCACCCCCGACGAGGCCGCCCACGCCCTCCAGACCGCCGACGAACGCAACCGCGAGTGGCAGAACGACCCCCGTTGGACCGACAAGCCGAAGGACGAGGGGGCCGAGTAGGGGCGCCACCGAGGGGCCGGACCGCGCTGCTGACGCAGTCGTCCGGTCCGGTCACGCCGCGGCGGGTGCCTCCTGTTCCCCGCGTTCGTGGGCGGCGCGGACGGCCGCGGTGTGGGGGTCGGTGCGGTCGTCGTGGGCGAGGAGCCCGGGGAGGGCGGCGGCGACGGCGAGGACGGCGGCGATGCAGGCCAGGCCGCCGGTCCAGACGGCGGCGCGGACCCCGACCAGGCCGGCCATGGTGCCGGCCCGGACCTGGCCGAGCTGGGGGCCGACGGAGTAGCTGAGCAGTTCGACGCCGGCCATCCGGCCGCGGACCTCGTCCGGGATGGACTGGTTCCACATGGTGGAGCGGGCGATCCCGCTGACCTGGTCCGCGCCGCCGGCCAGGGCCAGTCCGAACAGCACCAGCCAGACGTTCCCGGCCAGTCCGGCCAGCGTCATGGCCGCGCCCCAGCCGACCGCGGCGACCACCAGCAGCCGGCCGTGCCGGTGGACCCGGGACGTCCAGCCGCTGGTCGCGCCGACCAGCAGGCCGCCGACGGCGGAGGCCGCGTACATCGGGCCGAGCGCCCAGTCTGCGCCCAACTCCGAGGCCAGGAACGGGAAGACGGCCACCGGGAAGGCGAACAGCATGGCGCAGGTGTCGATCGCGTAGGTGCCGAGGAGGTCCTTGCGGCTCCACGCGTACCGCACGCCGGTGAGCACCGCCCGTACGGACGGGCGCTCGGCGCCGGTGGGCGGCGGCACCGCCCTGATCCGGACGAGCAGCAGCAGGGAGGCGACGAAGGTCAGCACGTCCAGCGCGTACGCGGTCTGCACCCCGGAGAAGGCCACCACGACACCGGCCAGCGCCGGCCCGGCCACCGAAGCGACGTTGTGGTAGAGCGACTTGAGGGCGAAGGCGGCCGTCAGGTGCTGGTGGGCGACGATCCGCGGCAGCAGCGAGTCCAGGGCCGGGCGCTGGAGGCCGTCGCAGGCCGCGACCAGCGCGGCGACCAGGTACAGCGGCCAGAGCACCGGATGCGGCAGCAGGGCGTTGAGCAGCAGCAGTCCGGCGAGCAGGCCGAGCGCGGCCTCGGAGCGCAGGACCAGCTTGCGACGGTCCAGGGCGTCGGCCAGGGCGCCGCCCCAGAGGCCGAAGACGATCAGCGGAACGAGTTCGACGGCGCCGATCAGGCCGACCGCGAAGGAGGAGTCGGTGAGCTCCTTGATCTGCATCGGCAGGGCGACGTACGTCAGGAAGCTGCCGAAGCTGGTGATACAGCCGCTGGTCCACAGGTAGCGGAAGTCGCGGGAGGCGCGCCACGGGGACAGGTCGGGGGCCAGCGAGCGCAGCAGCCTGCGTGTCCGACCGGTATGCGGTGGTTCGTCGTCCTTCACGAACGACCATCCTGGGTCGGCTGCTCGACCCCCCGCAACGGGTTTTTCACCAGCGGCTGAGCGAGGGTGCCGAGGTCAGCCGCCCGGCGAGTTCGGCCAGCCGGTCCAGGGCGGAGCGGCGGCCGACCGGCTGTCCGGCGGCGGCGCTGACCAGGTGCTGGGCGAGGTCGAAGGGCTCCTCGGCGGCGGTGCCGACGGCGAGGCGCTCGTGCGCGAGGTCGGCGAGGTCGGTGCGGGCGGAGAGGTCGCCGTGAGGGACGGAGGCGACGGTGTCGGCGCCGTCCAGTGCGAGCACGGTCGCGCCGCGCCGGCGGGCGTCCCGCACCCGCTCCAGCAGCGGGGCGCCCGCCGCCCCCGGCGCCACCACCAGCACGGTGGCGCCGCGCCCGGCCCCGCTGAGCCGCCGCAGGCCGTGCGCCAGGTGGGCCGGGGCAGTGGCGGACGGGCGGTGCCGCAGCAGGGTGGGGGCCAGCCGGGGGACGGCCGACCAGGCGGCCTCGTCCTCCAGGTGGGCGGCCAGGTGCCAGGGCTCGTACGCCTCGGTGCCCACCAGCAGCAGCTCGCCCGCCCAGCGCCGTTCCACCGAGCGCCGCAGCGAACCGGCGAAGCCGCCGACCGCCTCCAGCCAGCCGGTGCCCGCGAGCCGCTCCCGGAGTGCCGAAACTCTCACAGCGTCCATGCGGGCCAGGATGTCGCGCCCGGTCTTCGGTTTGGGAAGATCGGCCCATGACTTCCCTCGATTCAGCGACAAACCCGGCCCACGAGCTGCCGGACGTCTCGCAGCTGGTGGTCGGCGTCCTCGGCGGCACCGGCGACCAGGGGCGCGGCCTGGCCCTGCGGCTGGCCAAGGCCGGCCAGCAGGTGATCATCGGCTCCCGTGACGGCGCCCGGGCCGAGGCCTCGGCCGCCGAGCTGGGCGTCGGCGTGCGCGGTGCCGACAACGCCACCGTCGCCCGGGAGAGCGACGTGGTGATCGTCGCGGTGCCGTGGGAGGGCCACGCCGCCACCCTGACCGCGCTGCGCGAGGAACTGGCCGGAAAGATCGTCGTCGACTGCGTCAACCCGCTCGGCTTCGACAAGCAGGGGGCGTACGCGCTGAAGCCGGAGGAGGGCAGCGCCGCCCAGCAGGCCGCCGCCCTGCTGCCGGACTCCCGGGTCACCGCCGCCTTCCACCACCTCTCGGCGGTGCTGCTGCAGGACGAGTCGGTGGAGCGGATCGACACCGACGTCATGGTGCTCGGCGACGACCGGGCCGCCACCGACGTGGTGCGGGCGCTGGCGAGCCTGATCCCCGGCATGCGCGGCATCTACTCCGGCCGGCTGCGCAACGCCCACCAGGTGGAGGCCCTGGTGGCCAACCTGATCTCGGTCAACCGCCGCTACAAGGCCCACGCGGGCCTGCGGATCACCGACGTGTGACCCGGGAGCGCCGCGCCGACCTCACCCCTGGAACCCCGTCCGGAGGTGAGGTCGGCGACAATGGGGGGCGGCCGCCACCCGGCCGTCCGTACCCGGTCCTAGGAGCCCCGCGCCATGCCTCGCACGTCCCTCTTCGCCCTGCTCGTCGTCGTCCTCGCGCTTGCGGCCGCCGTGGTCTCGGTGGTCCAGGGCTTCTGGCTCGGGCTGGTCTGGCTGCCGCTGGCCGGGGTGGCCAGCAACGTGCTGTGGATGAACCGGCGCCGGGCGAAGCTGGCGGAGGCGGCCGAGCGGGCCTAGTTCCTGCCTAGTTCTTCCAGAAGCTGAACAGGTACCGGCCGACCGTCGCGTAGTCGGTGTCCACGCCGAACAGGCCCATCAGGCCGTGGACGATCCCGAAGAAGAACGAGTTCACCTCGGGCTGCCACAGCAGCGCGAACACCGCGAGCATCCCGTACGGCGCGAACGGCTCGACCGAGCGCCGGGTCTTGGCGGAGAGCCAGGGCTCGATGATCCCGTAGCCGTCCAGGCCCGGCACCGGCAGCAGGTTCAGCAGGGCCGCGCTGAGCTGGAGCAGGCCGAGGAAGCCGAGGGCGCAGGCGAACGGCGAGTAGGGCAGCTCGTAGCCGTACCAGGTGGCGTGCAGGTCCGAGCCGTCCAGCCAGCCGGCGCCGACCGGGACCAGCAGCGCCGCCGCGAAGACCAGGTTGACCAGCGGGCCGGCCGCCGAGATCAGGCTGTGCTTGAGCCGGCCCTCGATCCGGTGGCGCTCGATCCACACCGAGCCGCCGGGCAGGCCGATGCCGCCCAGGATCACGAAGACGATCGGCAGCACGAAGCTGAGCAGCATGTTGGTGTACTTCAGCGGGTTGAGCGTGAGGTAGCCCTTGGCGCCGACGGTGATGTCGCCGCCGTGCAGCGCGGTGCGGGCATGGGCGTACTCGTGCAGGCAGAGGGAGACCATCCAGCCCGACACCACGAACAGGAACACCCCGAACCGGGCGTTGCCGTAGCCCGAGTACACCGCCCAGGCGGAGGTGCCGAGGGTGGCGAGGAGCACCCAGAACACCGGGCTGATCCGGCGGTCCTCGCTGCGGGAGCGCGGCGTGGCGGCGAAGGTCATCTGTGGGTGCTCCGGGTGCAGAGGAGGACGGTGGTGACGGCTGGGGTCGATCATGCCGGGCGGGCCGGTGACCGGACAAGCCGCTCCGGGTGAACGTCCGAGGGTCGCCGCCCGGTTCCGTCGGGCGCGCGGGCGGGGAGGCCGCCGGAACAATTGTGCGCCCGGACTTCGGCCGATCGACCAGAATGGACCGGTGCACTACGGCATCCTCGGCACCACCACGGCCCACCACGACGACGGCACGCCGGTCCCGCTCGGCGGTGCCCGGCTGCGGGCGCTGCTGACCGCGCTCGCCCTGCGGCAGGGCCGGCCCGTCCCGGCCGACCTGCTGGTGGACGAGGTGTGGGAGGCCGAGCCGCCGCAGGACTCCTCCGCGGCGCTGCAGACCCTGGTCGGCCGGCTGCGCCGCACCATCGGCCGGGAGCGGATCGGCTCCGGACCGGCCGGGTACTGGCTGACCGGCCCGGCCACCGACCTCGCCGACTTCCAGCGGCTGAGCGCCGACGGCCGCCGCGCCCTCGACGCCGGTGACCACGCGCTGGCCGCCGAACGGCTGCGCGCCGCCCTGGCGCTGTGGCGCGGCCCCGCCCTGGCCGACCTGCCCGACCGGGCCGGCCCGGCCGCCCGCCTGGAGGCCCAGCGGGACGAGGTCCGCCGCCACCGGATCACCGCCGATCTGGGCCTCGGCCGCGCACCCGAACTGGTCGCCGAGCTGGCCGAGCTGTGCGAACGGCAGCCGCTGGACGAGCCCCTGCAGCTGCTGATGCTGCGGGCCCTGCACGAGAGCGGCCGCACCGCCGAGGCGCTGCGCCACTACGAGCGCACCAGGCGCGCCCTGGCAGACGAGCTCGGCGCCGATCCCGGCCGGCAACTCCAGTCGCTCCACGCCGAGTTGCTCAAGTCCACCGAGCCGGCCCCGGAACCGGAAGCGTCGGGGCCGAGGGCGAAGCCCGAATCCGCGCCGCCGGTCACCGCCACCCCGGCCGCCCCCGCGTCCCAACTCCAGCGCGCCGCAGGCAATCTGCGCGGCCGACTGACCAGTTTCGTCGGCCGGGAGGACGATCTCGCCACCCTGCGCCGCCTCCTGGTGGCGGACCGCAGGCTGGTCACCCTGACCGGCCCGGGCGGCTCCGGCAAGACCCGGCTGTCGGTGGAGGCCGGCCGCGCCGAGCAGTCCGCCGGGCGCTGGCCGGACGGCGTCTGGCTGGCCGAACTCGCTCCGCTGGAGAGCCCGGAGGCCGTCCCCGCCGCCGTGGTCTCCGCGCTGGGCATGCGCGAGCTCGTGCTGCACAGCGGCAGCATGGTCGCCGAGGTGATCGAGAAGCGCGCCGAGGATCCGGTGCGCCGGCTGGTCGAGCACTGCGCCCACCGTCGGATGCTGCTCGTCCTGGACAACTGCGAGCACCTGGTGCAGGCCGCCGCCGACCTGGTCGACACCCTGCTCGCCGAGTGCCCCGGGCTGACGGTGCTCGCCACCAGCCGCGAGCCGCTCGGCGTGCCGGGCGAGACGGTGCTGCCGGTCGAGCCGCTGCCCGACCCGGTGGCCGTGCGCCTGTTCACCGAGCGCGCCGCCGCCGCCCGTCCCGGCTTCGACCCGCGGAGCGACCCGCAGGCCTGCACCGAGATCTGCCGCCGCCTGGACGGCCTGCCGCTGGCCATCGAACTGGCCGCCGCCCGGCTGCGGGTGATGACGGCCCGCCAGATCGCCGACCGTCTGGACGGCCGGTTCGCGCTGCTCACCGCCGGCAGCCGCACCCTGCTGCCGCGTCAGCAGACCCTGCGCGCGGTGGTCGACTGGAGCTGGGACCTCCTGGGCAAGAGGGAACGGGCGGTGCTGCGCCGGCTCTCGGTGTTCGCGGGCGGCTGGCAGTTGGAGGACGCCGAGGCGGTCTGCGCCGACGGCACGGAGGTGGTCGGCCCGGAGGTCGCCGACCTGCTGCTCTCCCTGGTCGACAAGTCCCTGCTGGTGGCCGACCTGGCCGACGACGGCGGCCAGCCGCGCTACCGCATGCTGGAGACCATCCACGAGTACGCCACCGAGCGCCTCGCCGAGTCCGCCGCCGAGCGCGACGCCACCGAGGCCCGCCACCTGGCGCACTTCCGCGCGCTGGTGGCCACCGCGGACCTGAACATCCACGGCCCGCAGCAACTGCACTGGCTGGCCGTGCTGGAGCGGGAGCAGGACAACATCCGGGCCGCGCTGCGCCGCGCGATCGACCTCGCGGACGAACAGCAGGCGCTCGTCCTCGGCCTCGGGATGGGCTGGTACTGGTCGCTGCGCGGCTACAGCATGGAGGCGCGCGGCTGGTACGGCGCGATCGCCGCGCTCGGCCCGGACCCGTTCCGACCGGACGCCCCGCCGCCGGTGCCGCTGGAGCGCAACGTGCTGGCGTACGGCGTGCCGATGCCCGAGGGGGTGGTCGAGGAGGCCCGCCGGCTGCTCGCGATATTCGGACTGATCGGGCTGTTCGAGGGGAACCTGGACGTGCTCGGCAACCCGGAGGCGGTCGGGACCGCCGAGCGGCTGCTGGACGTCTATACCGAGGACCTTCCGCAGTCCTACCGCTTCCCCGCGCTGATGCGTGTGTTCAGCGCCTTCCTGGCCGGCCGCCTGGAGCTGATGAAGGACCTGATGGACGACGCCGTCCGCGGCTGCGAGCGGTACGGCGACGCGAACGACCTGGCGTTCGCCCTGCAGGTCCGGGCCAGGATGCTGAACGACTGGCCGGAGGGCGAGGAGCAGAGCCTGCGGGACGGGCGGCGCTCCCTGGAACTGTTCGAGCAGGCCGGCGACCTCTGGGGGATGTCCCAGGCGCTGTCGGCCTGGGGCGAGTCGCTGGCCAACCGGGGCGACACCGAGGGCGCCGCCGCCGCGTATGAGCGGGCGATCGGACTGGCCGAGGAGCTGGGCGCGCCGCACGAGGTGCCGATGCTGAAGGTGAACCTCGGCAGCGTCCTGCTGGAGCGGGACATCGAACGCGGTGAGCGGATCGTCCGGGAGGCGCTGGCGGGCATCGACTCCCCGGCGCTCAACCAGTCCACCACCGGCGCCGTGCTGATCGGCCACCTGACGCTCTGCGGCCTCCACGCCCACCGCGGCGAGTACCAGGAGGCCCTGGCCGCCCTGGAGGAGCTCGACGCGATCACCGCGGGCGGGTTCGTGCCGGGCATCGTGAGCGGGCTGCTGCTCAGCACCCGCGGCTGGGTGACGGCCCGGTCCGGTGAGCCAGAGCAGGGTCTCGCCCAGATGCGCGAGGGCCGCCGCCGGCTGGTGGCGATGACGGCCGCGAGCGGTTTCGCCGAGCAGATGACGGTCATGGTGGTGCCCGCCGTGGTCGGCGTGCTGCGCGCCTTCGCGGAGCGGGACGGAGACCTGGAGCGCGCCCGGCAGGCGGCGGTGCTGGCCGGGGCGCACAAGGGGCTGAACGGCCCGAAGGGCGGCTACCTGGAACGCGTGGAGCGCGAGCGGTCGGCCGTCGCGCTGCGGGAGCTGCTGGGGGAGGAGGCCTTCGACGCGGCCCACGCGGTGGGCGCGGATATGACCAAGGACCAGATCCAGGCGGTGCTGTCGGAGCTGCTCGACTAGCCGGCCGGGACGGGCCGGTACCGCGGATCCAGCCGGGTCCGCGGACCGTGCCGGACCCGTGGACGCGCCTGCGGGCCGGTCGGCCGGTGCCCGTCCCCTGGCCCCCGGCCCAGCGGCGCGCCCCCCCGCCGACGTCCACTCCC
>NZ_JBHWDU010000098.1:0-27364 GCF_042734825.1 Kitasatospora sp. NPDC059648
GAGCTGCAGTTGGTCCTCGCCACCTGGGCAGGCAATTGCCCGACCTGCCATCGCGACATACCGACACCCATGCGAACCTGACCAAGCCCTACTAGACTGGCGGTGGATCCCCTGGCCGTCCCGTTCCGAGGCCTTCGCGGGAGGTTCCCATGCGCCAGCGGTACAGCTTCCACCTCGACCAGGGCGGGCACTCGGTCACCGTCAACGTCCGCTCCGGCTGGATCACCGAGACCGAGCTGCTGGTGGACGGCAAGGAGTGCGCCTTCCACCGCGTCCACGGCCACGGCAGCTACCCGTTGACCATGTCCGGGCAACTCGCCGAGGAACCGCCGCGGCCGCTGTCCGTACGGCTGGACCGCACGGGCCTGGCGGAGCACCCGCTGACCTGCGTGCTGGAACTCGCGGGCACCGAGCACCCGATGCCGGAGCGCACCGCGCGCTGACAAGTCCTCTTCCCCATGGCGGGTCTTGCGCGGCTACCTTGCTAGCAATCTACTGTGCTAGCGTCCGTGCTGTGGGAAACGAGGATGTGAAGCAGTTCAACGTGTACCTGCCGATCGGACTGATCAAGCAGGTGAAGTTCCGTGCCATCGAGGAGGAGCTGTCGCTCTCGGCGCTGGTCGCCGAGGCGCTGCGCGCCTACCTGGAGGCCCCCACGCCCGAGCAGCCGACCGATGAAACCGCCGGTGGATCCACCGGTGAATCCCCTGAGGAGAACTGAGATGACGACCCAAGGCATCGAAGCCGTCTTCATTGAGACCCACAACTGGGGCAAGGCCGCGAAGTTCTTCCAGGGCCTGGGCTACGAGCTGGAGTTCGAAACCGGGCACAACTCCGGCCAGCTGCGCAACGGCGACGGCCCCACCATCTTCGTCGCCGAGGTTCCGGCCGACCGCGAGACACCGCTGCAGCTGGTGCTGAAGGTGGCCGACGCCGACGCGTTCCGAGCGGGCGACGGCGTCGAGATGGTGACCCCGTTCGAGGACACCCACTTCGGGACCAGGCTGGCGACCGTCCGCGACCCCGACGGCCGGCTCTGGAACCTCCAGGCGCCGGCCGGGGACCAGTCCGCCCCGGAGCAGCCCGACCACGTCTAGGGGCACGACCGGCGCGGCGCGGACGAGGCGTTACTGCGCGTCCCAGGCCCCGCCGCGCCGCGGCCTGGGCATGCTGGTGGTGATGACCGGGGTGCTGATCGCGGCGATCGGCAGCACGATCGCCGTGCTCGCCCTCCCGGAGATCCAGCACGACCTGGCCATCTCGCTGACCTCGGTCACCTGGGTGGTGGCCTACCTGCCGGTGGTCACCGTGCTCTCCGCGATCCGCGGCCGCCCGGTGGCCGACCGCCCCTCGGCGCGAACAGGTTGACGGTCAGCCACGAACCGTGTCGGCCACTGCCTCCTCGACCGCCTGCCGGGCCCGCTCGGCGTCCTCCGCCACCAGGCCGATCCTGGTCCGGCGGTCGAGGACGTCGGCGGCGTCCAGCGCGCCCTCGTGGGTGAGCGCGTAGACGACCTCGGCCCGGGTGACGTCCAGGCCCTCCACCAGCGGCGTCGACTCCCCTGCCGCCAGCACCTCGTGGGCCGCGCCGCCGTGCCGGGCGAGCAGCGAGGCGGGCACCCCGCCGGCCGGGGCCGGGCGGCTGTCGCGGTGGCCGGGGGCGCCGACCAGCGGCAGCCGGGCCGTCCAGCAGGTCCGGGCGGGCAGGCCGCGCAGCCGGACGGCGGTGTCCACCGCGTCCTCGGCCATCCGCCGGTACGTGGTGAGCTTGCCGCCGACCACGGTGATCATCCCGGACGGCGACTCCAGCACCGCGTGCTCACGGGAGATGTCGGCGGTGCTGCCGCCCCCGGTGTCGATCAGCGGGCGCAGTCCGGCGTGCGCGCCGCGGACGTCCGCCCTGGTCAGCGCGGTGGCGAGGGCGGCGTTGACGGTGTCCAGGAGGAAGGTCAGCTCGGCCTCGGCGGGCTGCGGCTCGTCCGGGACCGGGCCCGGGGCGTCCTCGTCGGTCAGCCCGATCGCCACCCGGCCGAGCTGCTGCGGCAACGCGAAGACGAAGCGGCTGGTGGAGCCGGGGACGGGCACGGTGAGCGCGGCCACCGGGTGGCCGAGGGTCGCGGCGTCCACCAGCAGGTGGGTGCCGCGGCTGGGCCGCAACTTGATCGAGGTGTCCACCTCGCCCGCCCACACCCCGGTGGCGTTGACGACCGCGCCCGCGGTGACGGTCAGCGCCTGGCCGCTCAGCGCGTCCACCAGCCGGGCGGACGTCCCGGTCACCTCCTGCGCCCGCACCCTGGTCAGCACGCTCGCCCCGTACTGCGCGGCGGTGCGCGCCAGGGCGACCACCAGCCGGGCGTCGTCGACGAGTTGGCCGTCGTGGGCGACCAGCGCCCCGCGCAGCCCGGTCGTCCGTACGGCCGGGACCAGTCGGCGCGTCCGCGCCGGGTCGATCCGGCGCACCCGGGGCAGCAGTGCGCCCGGCGTGCCGGCGCTCAGCCGCAGCGCGTCCCCGGCGTGGAAGCCCGCCCTGATCAGGGAGGCCTGACCGGGGCGCAGCAGGTCCGGGAGCAGCGGCACCAGTTGGGGCAGCGCGCGGATCAGGTGCGGAGCGGTGCGGGTCATCAGCACGTCGCGCTCGACGGCGCTCTCCCGGGCCACCTTGACCCGCCCGGAGGCGAGGTAGCGCAGGCCGCCGTGCACAAGCTTGGAGCTCCAGCGGCTGGTGCCGAAGGCGAGGTCGCGGGCCTCGACCAAGACGGTCCGCAGGCCGCGCGCGGCGGCGTCCAGCGCCACCCCGGCCCCGGTCACGCCGCCGCCGATCACCAGCAGGTCGACGCGCGGGTCGTCGGCGAGCGCGTCGAGCTCGATCGTTCGGCGCCGGGCGTCGAGTCGGGCGGTTCCGGCGTACGGTCCTGCGGTGGGAGTCATGGCGCGAGGTATCCGTTCAGCGCTCTGGCCAGTTCGCGCCGCCAGGCCGCCTCGGGCAGCAGGGAGGCGACCATGCGGTGCGACTGGACGGTGGACTGGGCGATCAGCAGGACCATCGCGGCCAGCTCGGTCGGCTCGCCGGCCCGGATCGAGCCCACGGCCTGTCCCTGCTCGATGCCGGTGCGCAGCGCCTCCAGCAGGCCGCGCTGGCTGGCGCCGAGCCGCTCGACCACGTACTGGAGCAGCAGGTCGGAGTCGTCGGAACGGAGCAGAGCGCCGAGCACCGGGTGGTCGCGCAGCCGTACGGCGACCTCGACGACCCGGTCCACGAAGGTCTCCCGGTCGTGCACCTCCAGCGAGGTGCCCTCCAGCGTGGCGAGGATCTCGCGGGTGAGCAGCGCGCCGATCACCGCCCGGACGTCCGGCCAGCGCCGGTAGACGGTCGGGCGGCTGACCCCGGCGCGGCGCGCGATCTCCGCCAACTGGGTGCGGCGGACGCCGAGGTGGACGATCAGATCTGCGGCGGCGTCCAGGATCGCGTCGTCGGTGCTGCGCGGCGCTCCGGCCGTGGCGTTACTACTTGACATGATGTGTGAAACTGTAACGCATGGCACCTGAGACGCAAGCAGGGGCAGCCGGCGCCGCGCTGCCGCTCCCCCCGATGAAATGGGACGCCTGGGGCGACCCGGCCCTCGCCAAGGAGCTGTCCGCCGACATCAAGGGGCTGCTCGCCGCCGCCCTCGGCGTCACCGGCGACGCCACCCCCGGGCCGAGCGCCGCCGAGGTCGTGCTGCGCCCCTCCCGGATCACCGCCGACGCCCTCAAGGCACTGGCCGCCGCCGTCGGAGAGGCGCACGTCAGCGCCGCCGACGCCGACCGCCTGCCCCGGGCCGGCGGCAAGTCCACCCCCGACCTGCTGCGCCGCCGCAGCCGGGAGCCGCAGGACGCGCCGGACGCCGTGGTCGTACCCGGCGACGAGACCGAGATCGCCGCTGTCCTGGCCGTGTGCGCCGAACGCCGGATCGCCGTCGTGCCGTTCGGCGGCGGCACCAGCGTGGTCGGCGGCCTGGACCCGGAGCGCGGCTCGTTCGAGGCCGTCGTCTCACTCGACCTGCGCCGGCTCGACCGCCTGCACGCCCTCGACGAGACCTCCGGCGAGGCCGTCCTCGGCGCCGGACTCACCGGCCCCGCGGCGGAGGCGCTGCTCGCCGAACGCGGCTGGGAACTCGGCCACTACCCGCAGAGCTTCCGCTTCGCCACCATCGGCGGCTTCGCGGCCACCCGCTCCTCCGGCCAGGACTCCGCCGGCTACGGGCGCTTCGACGAGATGGTCCGCGGCCTGCGCGTGGTCACCCCCGCCGGGACGCTCGAACTCGGCCGCGGCCCGGCCTCGGCCGCCGGCCCCGACCTGCGCCAGCTCTTCCTCGGCTCCGAGGGCACCCTCGGCGTGATCACCGCCGTCCGCCTGCGGGTCCACCCGCTGCCCGCCGTCAAGGCCTACGAGGCGTGGAGCTTCCCCGACTTCGCCACCGGGACGGCGGCGCTGCGCACCGTCGAGCAGCAGGGCACCGGCCCGACCGTCATCCGGCTCTCCGACGAGGCCGAGACCATGGTCAACCTCGCCATGACCGAGCAGATCGGCGGCTCCCCGGCGGTCAGCGGCTGCCTGGCCGTCACCGTCTTCGAGGGCGACGCCGAGCAGGTCGCCGCGCGGCACGACCTCACCCGCGAGGTCCTGCTCGCGGCCGGCGGCACCTCCCTCGGCGAGGCGCCCGCCCGGGCCTGGGAGCACGGCCGCTTCAGCGCCCCCTACCTGCGCGACTCGCTACTCAACGCGGGCGCGCTGTGCGAGACCCTGGAGACGGCGGCCGGTTGGAGCGACCTCGCCCGACTCCGCGCCGCCGTCACCGAGGCGCTGACCGGCGCCCTGCCCGGCGCGCTCGTCCTGTGCCACATCTCGCACGTCTACCCGACCGGCGCCTCGCTCTACTTCACCGTCGTCGCCGCCCTCGGCGAGGACCCGCTCGCCCGGTGGGGCGCCGCCAAACGGGCCGCCGGCGACGCCATCATCGGCGCGGGCGGCACCATCACCCACCACCACGCGGTCGGCGCCGACCACCGGCCCTGGATGACCGAGGAGATCGGCGACCTGGGCGTGCGCATCCTGCGCGCCGTCAAGTCCGAACTCGACCCGGCGGGCATCCTCAACCCCGGCAAGCTGATCCCGTGACCGACCTGAGAACCGTCCGCAGGGTCGCCGTTCTCACCAATCCGGCGGCGGGCATCGGCCACGCCGGACCCGCCGCCCACCGGGCCGTCGCCCGGCTGCGCGCCCTCGGCATCGAGGTCGAACCGCAGGCCGGGCGCTCCGCCGACGACGCCGTCCGCCTCGCCCGCGTGGCGGCGGCCGGCGGGGCGGACGCGGTGGTGGTGGTCGGCGGCGACGGCATGATCAACCTCGCCCTCCAGGCCCTCGCCGACGGCACCGTCCCGCTCGGGGTCATACCGGCCGGCACCGGCAACGACCACGCCCGCGAGTACGGGCTGCCGCTCGGCAGCCCCGAGGCCGCCGCCGACGTCATCGCCGCCGGACGCACCCGCACCGTCGACCTCGGCCGGATCACCGGCCCGGACGGCGCCGTCCGGTGGTACGGCTCCGTCCTCGCCACCGGCTTCGACTCCCTGGTCAGCGACCGCGCCAACCGGCTGCGCTGGCCCCGCGGCCGGATGCGCTACAACCTCGCCATCCTCGCCGAGTTCGCCAACCTGCGGCCCCTGCCGTTCCGGATCACCCTCGCCGACGGCACCGTCATCGAACGCGACCTCACCCTCGCCGCCGTCGGCAACACCCGCAGTTACGGCGGCGGCATGCTGATCTGCCCCTCGGCCCTGCCGGACGACGGCCTGCTCGACCTCACCCTGGTCGACGCCATGCCCCGCCTGCGGATCGCCCGCTTCTTCCCCACCCTCTTCAAGGGCACCCACATCGACCACCCCGAGGTCACCACGCTCCGCACCGAATCCCTGCGAATCGAGTCCCCGGGCATCACCGCCTACGCCGACGGGGAGTTCATCACCGCCCTCCCCGTCGAGGTCACGGTCGGGCGGAAGGCGCTGCGGCTGCTGGTGCCCTGAGCCGGTCCCCGGGCGGCGGCGGCCGCTCGGGGGCCTTTGCACGCCATGACCGAGGACGCCGTGCGGCTGCGCGACGTCGTCCGGTTCACCTGGGGGATGGTGTCCGTCACGACGGGTGAACTGGTCGTCGGCGGCGTCGAGTTCGTCGTGCTGGACGCCGACGGGCGGATCACCGCCGACTACCGGTTTCCCGGGATCTGAGCAGCAGCTCGGCGGTCCGGGCGTCGGCGGGCAGGAAGGCCTCCAGCTTCAGCTCGGCAAGGGTGACGTCGACGGCCGTGGCGAAGGTGGTCACCGTCGTCATCAGGTGCAGCTCTCCGAGCCCGGTCCGCAGTTCCAGCGGCACCGCGAAACCCAGGTGCTGCTCGCCCACCTCCGCTTCCGGTACGTAGGCGCTCAACTCCTCGTGCAGCTCGCCCAGATGGCGGGTGCGTTCGACGATGTGCCGGGCCCAGACGGCGAAGTTGAGGATGCGCGGCGCCAGCCCGTCCGGGTGCAGGGCGAGCCGGTAGGCGTTCGTCCCGGGCCCGACCAGGCGCGGGTCGGCGCCCGCCGTGATCAGGTCCAATGCCCCGTTCGCGGCCACCACGTCGCCGCGCCGGTCGATCACCAGCGCGGGGTAGGGCAGGTGGCCGGCCAGCAGGTGGTCGATCGCCGCCCGGACGGGAGCCAGCCGCGGCCCGTCCAGTGGGCTCTCCGGGTAGGCGGGGGCGTATCCGGCCGCCAGCAGCAGTTCGTTGCGCTCCCGCAGCGGCAGGTCGAGCGACTCGGCGAGCCGCACCACCATGCCCCGGCCCGGTACCGACCGGCCGGACTCGATGAAGCTGAGGTGCCGCTGGGTGGTGCCCGCCCTGGTGGCGAGGTCGAGCTGACTGAGCCGGCGGTCGGTGCGGCGCTCGCGCAGCGCCCGGGGGAAGTCCATCCTCCACTTCTACCCGGGCGCCGCCCACCCGGCCATTCCCTCTGGGGAATTGAGCCCATGCCGCACCGCGGCGAAGGATCGACGGCATGGACATCGGAGTTTTCCTTCCCACCGGCCAGGCCCAGTGGCAGCCCGCCGGCGATCCCCGCGAGCTGGTCGGATTCGCCCTCCGCGCCGAACGGGCGGGCTTCGCCTCGCTGTTCGTCAACGACTCCCTGCTCACCCCGAGGATCGAGCCGCTCACCATGCTGGCGGCGGTCGCCCCGGTGACGGAGCGGATCCGGCTGGGCACCGGCGCGCTGCTGCCGGTGCTGCGCCGCCCGGTGCAGGCCGCGCAGGCGCTGGCCTCGGTGGACCTGCTCTCCGGCGGACGGCTGACGGTCGCGGTCGGCGCGGGCTTCCCAGGGCGCTTCGGGCAGCCGCTGCACGAGCTGTCCCAGGTGCCGTGGGAGCGCCGCTTCGCCCGGCTGGACGAGACGGTCGCCCTCTGGCGGGCGTTGTGGTCCGGGGCGACGGAGTTCCACGGCGAGTTCCACGACTTCCCCGAACTCCCTCCCGCCACGCGCCCGTTCACTCATCCGGGCCCGCCGGTCTGGCTGGGCGGCGCGACCCCGGCGGCGCTGGCCCGGACCGGGCGCCACTACGACGGCTGGCTGCCCTACCCACCGGACCCGGCGGACTACGCGAGCGGCCTCGCCGCCGTCCGCCGTGCCGCCCGCGGAGCCGGGCGCGCCCCGGAGGCCGTCACCCCCGCGCTGTTCGTCAACGTCCGGATCGACGAGGACCCGGAGGCGGCCAGCCGCACCATGGACGCCTACGTCCGGTCCAACTACGGCCTGCCGCTGGAGGAGGTGGCGCGGATCCAGGCGATCGCGACGGGCACCCCCGAGCAGGTCGCCGCCGCCCTGCGGCGATACCGCGAGGCGGGCGCCGAGCACGTCGTCGCCCGGCTCGGTGCGCTCGACCTCCCGGGCCAGTACGAGCAGTTGGAGCGCCTGGCGGATCTCACACGCCCCGGGTCGCGGTGATCCGGCCGGACTCGATCGCCTCGACCAGCTCCCGGTGGTCGGCCGCCGTACGGTCCGCGTAGCGCAGCGCGAAGTCGGCGACGGCCTCGGCGAAGGTGTCGGCGGCACCCAGGTAGCCGGCGACGGCGAGGCGGTCGCCGGTGCGGGCGTGGGCCCTGGCGAGGGCGCGCCCGCACAGGTCGGCGTAGGCACGCAGGCCGGAGGGGGGCAGTGTCCCGACGTCCACCGCGCCCTTCATGTCGCGCAGTTGGCGCCCGTAGTAGTGGCGCCCGGCGGGACCGGTGGTCCAGCCGAGGAAGATGTCGCCGGCGGCCTGCATCAGGTGCTGCCCGGTGACCACCCGGCGTCCGCCGTGGTGGACGGCGACCTCGGCGTCCACCCGGGTGGGCGGCAGGTGGTCCTCCAGCACCGACCGGCCGGCCTCCTTGAGCTGCAGGAAGAGCGGATCGCGGATGTCCCGGCCCTCCAGCAGGATGATGTAGCAGCGAGTGCCGACGCTGCCGACGCCGACCACCTTCATCGCCGCGTCCACGAAGCGGTAGCGGTCGAGCAGGACCCTCCGGTCCTCGGCCAGGCTGGCCCGGTAGTCGCTGAACACCTGGCCCAGACTGCGCAGTTCGCTCGCCGACAGCTCCTCGATCAGCGGCGGCGAGCTGATGATCCGCCGCCGCCCGTCCCGATCCTCGGTGAGCTTGCCGAACGCCTGCAGACTGGTGCGCCGCCGGGCGTGGGCGAGCTCGTCCTCGACGGCCTTGCGCCGTTTGGTCTTCCGGATCAGCGAGAGCAGCTCGGCGGTGTCGATCCGGCTGTACCAGACGTCGAGTTCGCCGAGCCCGGCCAGCCGGCGCATCGCGCTCGCGTAGCCCCGGACGGCCGCCCGGGCGGCGCGCCGGGCACGCCGCTCGTCCTGGCCACTGTCCCTGGCGGCGACCGCGACGCTGGCGGCGAGGCGCTTGACGTCCCACTCGAAGGGCCCGGGGTAGGTCTCGTCGAAGTCGTTGACGTCGAAGAGCAGCGCGCGCTCCGGCGAGGCGTACACCCCGAAGTTCACCAGGTGGGCGTCGCCGCACAGCTGGACGGTCAGCCCGGTGTCCGGGACGGCCGCGAGGTCGGCGGCCATCACGGCGGCGGCGCCGCGCAGGTAGCTGAACGCGCTGTCGGCCATCCGCCCGTACCGGATCGGCAGCAGCCGGGCGACCCGGTCCGCTCCCTGTGCCTCCAGCACACCCAGCGGGTCGGGCCGGTCCGCGGCGGGGATCCACCGGCCGTGCTCGGAGCGGGAGACGCGCTCCCGGGCGGCCCGCCCGGTGCGGCGGCGTTCGGCGGGGGTGGTCATGCGGCGGCTCCGTCCGTCACCAGGCGACCTTCAACGGCTGCGGCTCTGCGCAGTGCTGGAACAAGGGTGCCGGAGGACGCGGCGGGTGCCCTCCGGCGCGCGGCCGTCCGGGTGAGCCGGCTCACCCGACCGTGAAGTCGGCCATCATCGCCATGTCCTCGTGCTCCAGGTTGTGGCAGTGCATCATGTACGTTCCCGCGTAGTCGGTGAAGCGCACCAGCACCTCGACCGCCTCGGCCGGGCGCAGGTCGACGGTGTCCTTCCAGCCCGCGTCCCACGACCCCGGGTCCCCGCTGTTGCGCCCGATCACCTGGAAGTGGTCGAGGTGGAGGTGCACGGGGTGGTGCACGTCGCTGGAGAAGCGCCACCGCTCGATGCTGCCGAGGGCGGGGGTGGCGAGACTGTGCCCGGGCTCGTACGGGTCGCCGTTGATGGTCCCGGGCCACCGGGCCACCGCCACTACACCGGGTCGGCGGCGACCGCGAGGTAGGCGGCGCGCAGTTCGGCGAGCAAGGGGTGGGCGGGGTCGAAGGCGGTGCCGTCGACGGCGGCCAGCGGCCGCAGGCCGACGCCCGCGTTGAGCGCGAAGGCCGCGTCGAAGCGCGCCAGCTCGGCGGCGCGGACCGGCTCGCGGGACTGCGGGCCGCCGTACGCCCCGGCGAGCAGCGCCTCGGTGACGCCGGGCAGACTGGGGCCCGCGGGCCGCACCAGTCGGTTCCCGGCGAGGAAGCCGACGTTCCAGGTCGCGCCCTCGGTCACCAGGCCGGCGTCGTCGGTGAGCAACGCGTCGTCGTAACCGGCGAGTTGGGCGGCGCGGCGGTGGTGGACCAGGCCGAACAGGCCGACGTGCTTCAGCTCGGGCAGCTCGCGCCGGTGGGCCACCGTCCGCACCCGCAGCGGCGCGGGCGCGGCGGTCGCGGCCGGGCGGGTGGTCACCAGCAGGGCGGGGGTGGCGGGGGCGGCGGGGCGTTCCAGGCCGAGCGCGGGGTCGTAGACGGTGACCCGGACGATGAGCGGCTCGCCGTCCGCGGGCAGCACCGCGCGGATCCGCTCCCTGATCAGCGCCCGGTCCAGCTCGGCGGCGAACAGCGCCCGGCAGTCCCGGACCAGCCGGTCCAGGTGCAGCTCCAGGCCGCGGACGCCGCCCGCCTCGACCCGCAGCGTGGTGAAGTGCCCGTAGTTGAGCAGCCCCAGGGCGGCGAGCCGCGCCGGGTCGGCGGGCACACCGTCGATCTCGATCTCAGCCATCCGCCGAGTCTGCCAGCTGCGGGGACGCCGGGCGCGCCGGTTCCGGCGGTGCCGCCGACTGCGGCAGCGGCGCCGGCCCGGGAAGCGGCAACGGACGGTACGGGCCGCCGGCCGTACGGTCCGCCCCGGTCCGGGCGGCCCGCTCGAACTCCTCGATCCTGGCCGCCAGCCCCTCCGGCTCGCCCGCGTCCGCCCAGCGCCACGCCTCCGCCCACCACTGCGGCCCGCGCACCAGCGGACGGCCCGCCAGCGCCAGGTACAGCGCCAGCGTCGAACGGGCGTACTCGTGCACCCAGCCGTCACAGCCCCGGTAGTCCGCCGTCTCGTCCAGCCGGAGCCAGCGGCCCTCCTGCCCGGCGGCCAGTATCGGCACCCAGCCGCGCTGGCGGTCGGCGACCAGCAGGAGCAGCCGCCCGTCCTCCTCGCGCACCCGGTGGAGCGGCAGTTGGGGCATCCGGGCGAACGACAGCGACCGCTTCCAGCCCACCACCCACAGCCCGCGGCGCAGGTAGTAGCGGACGGCGGGCCGCCAGCTCCAGTGCGCCTCCAGCCGGAAGCCCGGCAGTCCCTCGGCGGTCGCCGCCGCGTACACCTCGTCCAGCGCGGCCGCCGCCAGCCCGCGGCCGCGGGCGTGCGGCCGCACGTAGAGGGAGGAGACGGCGAGCTGGCTCGGGCCCTTGGTCCAGTTGTCCACCGCGACCGTCCCTACGATCGCGCCGCGCTCGTCGAGGATCCAGTACCGGCGCCGGTACAGCTCCCCGCCGGGCCACTCGCGGCCGCTCTCCCCCAGCCGCTCCCGCCAGTCCCGCTCGGCCGCCGGGGCCAGCGCGTCCGGGTCCACCAGCCCGCCCAGCTCGCCCTCCACCAGCGACGCCAAGTCCCAGAGGGCGAACCGTCGTTCCTCTCCATCGACGGCCGCCCGCACCCGCACCCCCGCTGCCAACCGGTCCTGCGCCCGCCCGACCGCCGCATCCCACGACCTCACCACGGTGGCCACCCTAGCGCCCCTCCGGGTACGACCCGTAATCCCCCGACCACCGAACGTCAGCCCGAACGGGGAGTTTCCGCGCACCGCCCCTGCGCACCGCCCCTGCGCACGGCTCCGAGGCCGCTCTAGCCGACCGGCCGGCGGACCCCCGGGCTCGCGGTGGCCGGGGCCGGGCGGGGGCGGGGGCGGGGGCGGGTGAGGGCGACGGCGGCGATGACCAGGACGCCGCCGGCCAGGGCGTTCCAGCCGACCGGCTCGGCGAGCAGGGCGGCGCCGAGCGCGGTGGACCACAGGGGCATGACGTAGGTGACGGCCGAGGCGACGGCGGTGCCGGCCGTGCGGACCAGACCGAGGTTGAGCAGGTACGCCAAGCCCGTGCCGAGGGCGCCGAGCACCAGCAGGGCAGCGGCGGCCGGGCCGCCCGGCCAGTGCGGGAGACCCGCGGCGGCCGGGGCGACCAGGGCCAACTCGACCGCGGCGCAGCTGATCTGGAGCGTGGAGAGGGTGGTGACCGTCTCCGGGCGGCCGGACAGGAAGCGGCGCAGGTAGGCGAAGCCCGCGCCGTAGCAGCAGGCGGCGGCGAGGCAGGCGAGGGCGCCGACGGTCTCGCCGGAGCCGAGGCCGCGCCACACGCCGAGGACGGTGAGCACTCCGACGAAGCCGAGCGCGAGGCCGGAGAGCCGCCGGGCGCCGGGGCGGCGCTCCTCGGGGACGGTCAGCACCGCGAACAGCATGGTGAACAGCGGGGTGGTCGCGTTCATCACCCCGGCGAGCACCGAGCTGACCCTGGTCTCGCCGAACGAGAACAGGGTGAACGGCACGGTGTTGAGCAGCACCGCGACCACCGCCGAGTGCCCCCACAGCGCCCGGTCGCGCGGGGCCCGCTCGCCGCGCAGCAGCAGGACCGTCCACAGCGTGGTGGCGCCCAGCGCGCTGCGCCACAGCGCGACCCACACGGGCGGGACGCCCGCGTCGACCGCCACCTTGATCAGGGCGAAGCTGGCGCCCCAGATCGCCGACAGTGCCACGAAGCCCGGCAACCAGCGCCGCACCCCGACCACCTCCCCGTCCGTCCCGTCCCGTCGCGGGTCCCGTCCCGCTGTCCTGGACAGAGCGTGGCCCGGCGGCGGACCATGAGTCCAACAAGTGGCGCTGCGGGAAGGATGAGGGACCCTCATGGCCTCGGAGGTCAACCTGGCCCAGCTCCGGGCGCTGGTCGCGGTCGCCGACACCGGCGGCTTCGGCGCGGCCGCCGACGAGCTGGGCATCAGCCAGTCCGCCGTCTCGCATGCCGTCGCCGCACTGGAGCGCTCGCTCGGCGCGCCCGTGCTGCGGCGCGGCACCCCGTGCCGGCCGACCCCGCTCGGCGAGCAGGTCCTGCCCCACGCCCGCACCGCGGTCGCCTCCGCCGCCGCCGTGCGCGCCATCGCCACCCGGCACTCCGGGGGCCTGACCGGCACCGTACGGCTGGCGGCGCCGACCACCGTCTGCCAGGCGCTGCTGCCGGGGCTGCTGAGGGACTGGAAGGCGGCGCACCCGCAGGTCACCGTGCGGGTCTTCGAGGGCGAGGACGCCGAGCTGCTCACCTGGCTGGAGGCCGGCACGGTGGACGCCGCCGTCCTGGTCGACGCCGACCGACTGCCGCCGGGGGCGGTCGCGCTCGGCGCCGACTCGATGCACGCGCTGCTGCGACGCGACCACCCGCTCGCCGGTCAGGAGGCCGTCCACGTGAGCGAGTTGGAGGACGACGACTTCCTGCTCTCGGAGGGCGGCTGCGAACGCCACATCCGTGAGGCCTACCGCCGGGCCGGCACCCGCTTCGCTCCCCGGCACCGCATCCGGGACCTCAACACCCTGATCGGCATGGTGCACGCGGGCGTCGGGGTCTCGGTGATGCCCGCGCTGGCGCTGACCATGCTGCCGCCCGACTGCGTCCTGGTCCCGATCCGGCCCGCCGTCCACCGGACCCTGACCCTCACCGGGCCGAACGGCCGCCCCTGGCACCCGGCGGTCACCGGCCTGCTCGCCGGGGTGGGAGCGACCGCCCCGGCCTGAGCGGCGCTTTTCGACGCCACGGGCACGACCGGTGGAGCTTTTCGTCGTTCCGGGCGGGTGCGACTGGCGGAGCGGGCCGCCGAGACGGAGGGTGGCGGCGTCCTGACCGTCCGCCCGCCCCTGGAGCACCGATTGCCCGTCCACCCTCGCCGCCGGCTCGCACTCTGCGCACTGCTCACCGCCGAGGCGATGAACCTGCTGGACGCGACCGTCGTCCAGGTCGCCGCACCGCTGATGCGCACCGAACTGGGCGGACCGGTGAGCGCCGTGCCCTGGCTGACCTCCGCCTACACCCTGCCGTTCGCCGTCCTGCTGCTCACCGGCGGCCGGCTCGGCGACCGGTACGGACGGCGCCGGGTGTTCCGTACCGGCGTCACCGCCTTCCTGCTCGCCTCGCTGGCCTGTGCCTGCGCCCCCACCCTCGGCGTGCTGCTCGCCCTTCGAGCAGCACAGGGCGCCGCGGCCGCCGTGATCGTGCCGCAGACCATCGGCCTGATCAGGGCCATGTTCCGGGGCGAGGAGACGGCCCGGGCGCTCGGCACGATCGGACCGGTGATGGGACTGGCGGCGGTGACCGGGCCGGTGCTCGGCGGGCTGCTCACCCACGCCGACCTGTTCGGCTCCTCCTGGCGCGCCGTCTTCCTGGTCAACGTGCCGCTCTCGTTCGCCGTCCTGGCGCTCGCCCCGCTGCTCGCCGAGGACCGCGCCCCGCGCCGCCCCGGCCTGGATCCGGTCGGCGCCGCACTCGCCGCACCGGCGACCGCGCTGCTGGTGCTGCCACTGCTGGACGGGGCCCCCTGGCCGCTGACCGCCGCCGGGGCGGTGCTCGCGCTCGTCTTCGCGGCCCACCAGCGACACGGCGCCCGGCGTGGCACGGACACCCTGGTGGAGCCGAGCCTGTTCCGTTCGGCGCGCTTCCCGGCCGCCCTAACCGGCCTGGCGATCGCCTTCGCGGTCACCACCGGCCTCACCCTGGTCGTCGTGCTCCAACTACAACTCGCCTCCGGCGCCGACGCGTTGGCCTGCGGCCTGACCCTGCTGCCGATGTCGGCGGGGCTCGCCGCCGGCTCGCTGTGGGCGGGTGGCTCGCTGGTCCGGCGGTACGGGGCGCGGGTGATGGCCGCCGGGCTCGCCGTGCTGGCGGTGGGACTGCTGACCACCGTCGCCGCCTACCGCACCGGCGAGCGGCCCGGGGCGCTGCCGTACGCCCTCGCCGTGGTCGGGCTCGGTCAGGGCCTGTTCACCCCGGCCTACTTCGACACCGCCCTGGCGCCGCTGCGGCCACAGGAAACCGGCTCGGCGGCGGGCCTGCTCAACGCCGTCCAACAGCTCGGCGCCACCGTGGGCGTGGCCCTGCTCGGGCGGGTCTACCTGGTCACGCCGAACGCCGTCGGGGCGCAGCGGGCCTGCTGGGCCGCGGTGGCGGCGGTCGCGGCGGTCGCGGCGGCGACCCGGTGGATGACCGCGTCCGGCCCGGCGGGCGCGGCACAATCGGACGGCCGCACCTCCGACCACCGGGAAGCCACGCATGCTCGATGAGCTCGACCGCGCCCTCGTCCACGCCCTGCGGGTCGACGGGCGCGCACCGTTCAGCCGGATCGCGGCCGTGCTCGGCGTCTCCCCGCAGACCGTCGCCCGCCGCTACCGGCGGCTGCGGTCGGCGGCCGGGCTTCGCGTGGTCGGACTGGCCGCCCCCCACCGGGCCGGACGGACGCAGTGGCTGCTGCGGCTGACCGCCGCGCCGCACGCCGCGCAACGGCTCGCCCAGGCGCTGGTCCGGCGCGGCGACACCGCCTGGGTCAAACTCACCTCCGGCGGCACCGAGATCACCGCCATCATGGAGACCGACGCGGGCCCGGACGGCCACACCCTGCTGCTGCGCGACGTCCCGCGCACCGCCGCCGTCGGCTCCGTCTCCGCCCACTGCCTGCTGCACACCTACCGGGGCGGCCCGACCGCGTGGCCGGTGAGCACCGAGGCGCTCACCGGGGAGCAGCAGGCCGCGCTCCGGCCGGGCGGCCCGGAAGGCCCGGGCGGCCCGGAAGGTGCGGGTGCACCGGACCACTCGGGCGTGCCGGAAGGTGCCGGGTCCGGCCGACCGAACGGCCTGGACCCCGCCGACCTGACCCTGCTCGGCGCCCTGCACGTCGACGGCCGCACACCGCTCGGCGAGCTCGCCGCCGCCACCGGGCGCAACCCGGCCACGGTCGCCCGCCGCCTCGCCGAACTGCGCGCGGACGGAACGGTCTTCCTCGACGTGGAGCTGGACCCCCGGCAGCTGGGGGCCGACATGCAGGCGCTGCTCTGGCTGAGCGTCACCCCCTCCCAACTCGACCGGGTGGGTGGCGCCCTGGCCACCCACCGCGAACTCGCCTTCGTCGCCGCCACGACCGGCCCCAGCAATCTCGCGGCCCTCGCGCTGTGTACCGACCCGGCCGACCTGCACCGCTACCTGACCCGGCGACTGGGGGAGGTCGCGGGGATCACGGCCCTGGAGTCGGCGCCGGTCCTGCGGACGCTCAAGGCGGCCGGGCCGGTTCCGCCCGCCGGGGCGCGCGGCGTTTGACCTTTTCGGGGTTGACCGCCGTCCCTCAACAGGTCTATACCAGTGGAGACCTTCGGCGACCACCCGCCGCCGTCGGTCCGTTCGGCCCGTCCCGCCGCCCCACATCCGGCGGGACCAGGCCCGTCGACCCCACCGCCGCTTCCTGGAAAGGCTTCCGATGGAACGCGCTCTTCCCCCACACCCCGCCCCCGCGGCTCCCCGCAGACGCCGCACCGGCCGAACCGCGCTCGCCGTGGCCGGCGTGCTCGGCCTGGTCGCCGGCGGGATCGCCGCCCTGACCGCCACGGGCGCCGCCTCGGCCGCCACCACCGACGCCGGCACCGGCCTGGGCAGCAACTGGTACGCCTCGGCGCCGTACCTGATGCCCGAGGACAACAGCCCGCCGGACGCCGCCGCCGTGATGGACGCGACCGGGCAGCGGGCCTTCCAACTGGCCTTCATCCTCGCCCAGGGCAACAGCTGTTCGCCCGCCTGGGGCGGCACCTCCTCGATCGACTCCGACACCGCCATGCCCGCCGTCATCCAGACCGTCCGCGGCAAGGGCGGGGACGTCTCGGTGTCGGTCGGCGGGTACGGCGGCACCAAACTGGGCCAGGTCTGCGGCACGCCGGAGGCGACCGCGGCCGGCTACCAGCGGGTGATCACCAAGTACAACCTCAAGGCGATCGACTTCGACCTGGAGGAGCCGGAGTACGAGAACACCGCCGCGATCCACAACGAGATCGGCGCCGCCCGCATCCTCCAGCAGAACAACCCCGGCCTGTACGTCTCGATCACCACCGCCGGGACCACCGCGGGCACCGGCTGGTTCGGCACCCAGATGCTCAACGAGGCCAAGTCGCAGGGCTTCACGCCGAACAACTACTCGATCATGCCGTTCGACGGCGGCTTCAACGGCGCCGCCGCGCAGACCGACGCGCTGGTGAAGTTCAACCAGATCCTCCAGGGCACCTTCGGGTGGAACGAGGCCACCGCGTACGCCCACGAGGGCGTGTCGATGATGAACGGCCGCACCGACGCCGCCGAGTACTTCCGCCAGGCCGACTTCCAGGCCGTACTGGACTTCGCCACCGCACACGGCCTGGCCCGCTACACCTACTGGTCGGTGAACCGGGACCGCCAGTGCCCGGGCACCGTCGACCCGGGGCTGTCCGGCTCCTGCTCCAGCGTGGCGCAGAACGACTGGGACTTCACCAAGTACACGGTGAAGTTCGCCGGGGCGACGCCGCCCACCACCCCGCCGACCACGCCCCCGACCACCCCGGGCACGCCGAGCGGCAGCCCGACCGGCAACCCGGGCACCTGCACCGCCCCGGCGTGGAGCGCGAGCACCACGTACACCGCGGGCGCGAAGGTCTCGTACAACGGGCACAACTACCACGCCAAGTGGTGGACGCTGAACGAGGTGCCGAGCGCCAGCGGCCAGTGGGGCGTCTGGGCCGACGACGGCCCCTGCTGACCCCGACACCCCGGGCGAGCGAGGGGCGGGCGTCCACAACGCCCGCCCCTTCCCGCTCAGCCGGCCCCGAACCGCTCCCGCAGCTCGGCCAGTACCTGCGCCGCCTCGGGCAGCCCGGCCGCCTCGCAGCGGGCGACCCCGGCGGTCAGCCGGTCCACCGCCGCCCGGGAGCGGCCCAGGTCGCCACCCTCGATCAGCGCGGCCAGTCGGACGGCCTCCGCCCGCAGCGACTCCGAACGCAGCGACTCGGAGGACGGCGCCGGTCCCGTCGGCTCCCCGCCGCGCCCGTACACCGCGATCGCCCGTTCGATCTCCGCGAGCGCCTCCTCGTGCCGGTCGGCGATGGCCAGGCAGCGGGCCCGCTCGTAGTGCGAACCGCCTTGCAGGTACCAGTCGTCGTACTCCTGGCCGGCCTGCTTGGCCGCCTCGCCGAGCCCGTCCGCCTCGGCCAGCAGCGCCAGCGCCGCGTCCAGCCCCTCTGCGCCCCGGCTGCGCATCGTGAGCTGGGCCAACTCCCGCAGAGTGGCAGCTAGTTGGTCGACCCGGGGAGCCGCGCCGTACGCCTGGCGGGCCCGGCCGAGGGCGGCCTCGGCCGCGTCCCAGCGGTCCGCCCGCGCGAGGGCCAGGGTGGCTTCGCAGGCGACCATGGTGTGGGTCTCCTGGCCCTCCCAGTCGGCGACCAGGTCGGCCAGCCGCAGGAACTCCTCGGCCGCGTCCCGGTGTTCGTCCAGGTCGACCAGACCGCGGGCGAGGTCCAGCCGGGCCTGGGCCACCAGCCGGACGTCCAACCCACCGGGCGCCCCCGCGGACGACCCGCCGGACGACCCCGCGGACGACCCGGCCGAAGCGTCCAGCACCGACTCCAGCACGGCCACCGCGTCCGCCGCCCGCCCGGTGCCGCGCAGCACGTCTGCCAGCTGCAGCCGCACCTGGGCCGCCTCCTCGACGGCCGCGGCGCCCTGCCGGTCGTAGCGCGCGGCGGCCTCCGACAGCGCCCGCACCGCCCCGCCGTAGTCCTCCACCTGCATGCTCGCGTGCCCGAGCATCATGTACGTCGGCGCGTACGGGTAGGCGTCCTCGCCCCAGCGCACGGCCTCGGCCAGCGCCCGGTGGAACACCTCGACGGCCTGGCCGGGCTCGCCCTGCTGCAGCAGCACCTGTCCCAGCAGCCCGAGCACCCGCGGGGTGTGCCAGGGCAGTCCGGCTGCCTCCAACTGGGCCAGCACCTCGCGCAGTTCGTCCGCCGCATCGGCCAGGCGCCCCTGCCGGGCGGCGGCGTCGGCGGTGTACTGGCGCGAGGTGGCGGCCCGGCGGGCGGAGCCCAGCTCGACGGCGGCCCGCCGGTATCCGCCGACGGCGGCCTCGAAGCGCGCGACGGTCTCCCCGGAGGGCTCGGGCAGCGCCTCGACCAGGTCGTGGTGGGCGGCGTAGGCGCGCGACTGAAGGACGATCAGGTAGTCGTCGTCGAGCATCCGGCCCGCGGAGCGCAGGGCCTCGGCCTCGGCCAGAGCGGCGTCCAGTCCCGCCCAGTCGGCCACCACCCCCTCGACGTCGCCGAGTTCGACGATCAGCGTCCGGGTGCGGGACATCAGCGCCGGCCCGGGCAGCCCGGCGCGCTCGTACAGCTCGGCGGCCTCCAGCAGAGCCGCCGTGCCCTGCGCGTGGTCGTCGCGCCGCAGCGCGTCGTGGGCGCGCTGCTCGGCGAGTTCGGCCAGCAGCCGCCCCTCGCCGCCGAGTTCGGCGCTGTCCGGGTGCACGAAGTCCGCTGCGGCGGCCCGCTCGGCGATCCGCCGCCAGAGCCGGTCGGCGTCCGGATGGCCGAGCACCTCCAGCTCGCGGGCCCGCAGCACCAGGGCGGTGAAGTCCTCCGGCTCCGGCTCCACCTCCCGGCGCGCCGCCGGGGCGGCAGCCGGGGCCGCACCGGGCTCCGGCGCGGCGGCGGCCCGCACGCCCAGTGCCAGGGGCTCGGCCAGCAGCGGCCCGGCGGCCAGCCGCGCGCGCCGGGCGGCGCTCACCGCGTCGGTGCCGTTGCGGGCGTCGAAGCGGGCGGCCAGCGCGTCGGCCTCGCCGCGCAGGTGGACGAGCAGGGTGTCGACCGTCCAGGCGGTGCCGGCCGGTCCGCTGACCGCGAGCGGCCCGTGCCCGGCCCCGGCCAGGACGGCGATCAGCACCTCGACGCCGGTGAGGAACTCCAGCCGGGCGGCGGGCTCGCCGGTCACCGCGAACAGGTCACGGTTCTCGGCCAGCAGCTCCAGGCCGCGCGGCTCGTTGCCGGACAGCGCGCAGAACTCGATGTGCTGGCCGACGGCGGCCAGCATCGCGGCCTTGCCGCGGGCGTAGCGGTACCCCGCCAGGTGCGCGGAGCGGGCCTCGTCCGGCCGGCCCCGGCGCAGCAGCGGCAGCAGGGCGGTGGCCTGGCTGAGGTACGGCTCCTGCTCGCATCCGCTGCGGCCGTCCAGCACCGGGGCGAGGATCTCCAGCGCGCGGGCGTCGTCCCCGGCCTCGACGAAGTGCCGGGCCCGGGCGCGGGTCTCGCAGGCGTGGCAGTCGCTCAGCTCGCTGCGCGGGCGGGCCGTCCACAGCTCGTAGGCGTCCTGGACGTCGATGCCGGTCTGCGCGGCCAGGTGGTAGCGCTGGGCGTAGTACGGCTGGAGGTCGAAGCCGGCCTTGCGGTAGCGGTCGCGCAGCTCGGTGTGCCAGCGCCGGATCGCGGCCAGCGGGACGTCCGGGGTGTCCAGCAGTGCGGTGGCCACCCACTTGAAGCGCCAGAACACCTGGCGGCGGGCCCACTCGCCGAAGCCGTCCGGGTCCCGGTCCCAGAGCTTGAGCACCCGGGCGAAGACCACCGGGCTCTTGCTGCGCTCGCCGTCGTACTCGTAGGCCTCCATGAGTTCGAGCAGGGCCATCGAGCGGACCCCGGTGTCCTCGAACTGCTCGGCGGCGTCGACGAGTTCCTCGGCCGTGACGGTGCGGGTGCGGCCGTACGGGCGGGCGTCGTTCTCGCGCAGCGCGGCCATCACCGCGTCGGGGGTGTCCAGCATCACGCCTCCGTCTCACCGGCGCCGGCGGTACCGGAACCGGTGCCGGCCGCGCCCGACGCCTCGTGGCCGAGCATGGCGTGGTCGAGCAGGCTGATGAAGGATCGGTTCAGCAGCGCCGACTCGCTGGCCTTCAGCGGGCGGCGGGTCATCAGCACGGCCTGCCCGTACAGCGCCTCGACGGCGGTCACGGCCAGCTCGTGGTCGGTGACGGTGACGGCCCGGCGCACCAGCGGGTTGAGGTGGTTCAGCACCAGCTGGGCGCGGGGCACCTCGGCGCGCAGCGAGCCCAGGATGTCCGCCCACAACCCATCCGCCTCGTCGGCGAGTTGGGCGCGGGTGCGCTCGTGCCGGGCCTCCCGGTTGTCGAGCAGCAGGGCCGGCGCGTTGGTCGGGTGGAAGCTGCGCAGGGCGACGTCGCAGTCGAACCGGCCGACCACCTCGCGGGCGATCGCCAGGAAGGCGCCGGCGGCCAGTTCGGCGGCCGGGTCGACGGTGTCCAGGTGCGCGGTGACGGTGCCCGGGTCGAGGTCGGCGACCGAGACCCCGGGGCGGATCTCCGGCAGCCGGTGCACCAGGTCGCGGTCGTAGGTGTAACCGCCGTTGACCACGCCGAGCCCGGCCGCCCCGGCGATCGGGGCGACCTGCCGGAACTCCTCGACCGTACGGGTCACCAGCACCACCGGGTGGCTGCGGGCGAACTCGTCCAGGGTGACGTTGCCGTCGGTGGTCTCGAACGGCAGCCAGGGCAGCATCATCCGCAGCAACTCGTCGTCGTAGCGGGCGAGTTCCTTGACGGCCAGGTGGTGCACCGACAGGAAGCGGTGCAGCAGCGCCGGGTCGCTCGCGGACAGGCCGGTGAGCCAGTCACGGATCCGGGCGCCGAGCGCGTCACGGACGGCGGCCAGCGTCTCGTCGGCGTACAGGCCCTCGCGCGAGGCGGTCGGGCGCAGCCCGTCGGTGTCCACCACGCAGCGGACGAAGAACGCCCAGTCCGGCAGCAGTTCGTCGGCCTGGTCGGAGAGCAGCATGCCCTTGAGGTGCACCCGGTGGCCGTTGCGGCGCGAGGGCGGGGCGGCGTCGGGCAGGACGTACGCGGCGCCGCGCAGGCCGACCAGCGGGAGGTCCAGCTCGATGGTGTCCAGCGGGGTGAAGTCGAAGGTGGTGCGGCAGTACTCCGCGAGCGCGTCGCGACGGGCCAGCGGGGAGCCGTGGCGGGCGGCCCACGGCGGGGTGCGGTTGACCTGGTGCGAGGTGCCGCTGGCGTCGACCACGGTGACGTCGTGGCGCAGCAGGCTGCCGAAGTCCCGGGCGAGGGAGAGCACCCGGGAGGAGCGGGTCCACTCGGCGGCGTCGGCGCGCGGGGCGAGGGTGACGGTGGTGCCGGGCTCGGGCTTGGCCGAGGCGGGCAGGGTGCGGATGGTGTAGCTGCCGTCGGAGCTGCCGCGCCACTCGATCACCGGCGCGTCCGGGCTCCCAGCGTGCCGGGTCACCACGGTGATCTCGTCGGCGACCACGAAGCACGCCAGCAGGCCGATGCCGAACTGGCCGATGAAGTCGCCGCGGGCCGCGGCCAGTCCGGCACCGTCCAGCCGGCCTTCGGCGTCGCGCTTGGAGCTGCGGCCGATGGTGGCGAGGAAGGTGTGGACGTCCTTCTCGGTCAGGCCGATGCCGGTGTCGGTGACGGACAGCTCGTCGTCGGCGCGGACGGTGATGGCGGTGGGCGCCTCGGGGTCGAGGGCGCGGCGCGCGGAGATCGCGTCCACGGCGTTCTGCAGCAGTTCGCGCAGGTAGACGCGCGGGCTGGAGTAGAGGTGGTGGGAGAGCAGGTCCACCAGGCCGCGCAGGTCCACCTGGAAGGTGTGCGCACTCGTCGGGTTGTCGGATGGGGACACCGGAGGCTCTTTCGGTCGCGGAATGCGGAAGGGTTTCAGTACGCGGCGCAGCGGTCGCGGTGGGCGCGGAAGGTCCTGACCGGGTCGCCGGACAGGTAGTGCCAGGGCGACTCGGTGACGAAGCCGTCCAGCGCGTCGAACAGCAGCCTCGCCGTCTTCGGCTGGTCGGCGAGCGAGAAGGCCATCGCGAAGGTGTTGAAACTCGCCTGCCAGCCGCGGACCGGCACGAAGTCCGGGTGCAGGACGGAACGGAACGCCGCCTCCTGCAGTTCGGCCACCACGGCGGGACCGGACAGGTAGGCGCGGTCCTCGCCCTCCGGGAGGTCCAGCCAGCGCTCCAGGTGGGCCAGCGCGACCAGTTCGCCGAGCGGGCTGCCCTCGGGGGCGCCCAGCATCGCGGAGCGGGCGAACCCGTGCATCGCCTCGTGCGAGCCGCCCCACTTCTCGCACAGCTGCTGCAGCCGCTGGCGGTGCGATGCGGGGTGCCCGGGCACCCGGCGCACGGCGGCCTCGAAGCGGCAGGCGGCGACCTCCGGGCCCAGCGAGGCGCCGCGCGCGCTGATCTGCAGGAAGTACCAGGGGGCGAGCCAGGACGGCTCCCGCTCGGCGACCTCCAGCAACTGCTCCTCGGCGACGTCCAGCCGCTGGTGGAACAGCTTCCACTGCTCCTCGGTGACCTGCCCGGCCCGGGCGCGGGTGCGCGCCTCCCAGGCCCAGCTGACGTGCCGGGCACCGGACAGCAGCAGCGGCAGCGCGTCCTCCGGGGCGTCCGCCGCCGCGCGGGCCGTCCACTCCTCGACCCCGGCGACGCTCGCGACCGCCTCGGCGAGCCAGGTCAGCTCGGCGCCGTCCGCCGCGGCCAGCGCTGGGCGAAGCGCCGTCCAGTCCCCGGCCGCGGCCTGCCGGAGCACCTCGCGGACGGACTCGTCCCCGAAGGCCGGATCGAGCCTCGGCTCGGCTGCCCGAACGGCCCGACGGCCCAGCCCGAACCCGCGCCGACCGGCCCGGTCCTGCCCGCCCTCCCCGCCCGAGCGGCGTCGGAACAGCGGCATGTGCGGCCCCCTCGAACATCATCGGCATCTGTCGCATGGCCCCACTGCGGCCACCCCACGTGAGTACATATCACGGGCGGCCGAGGCGGCTCCGCCCAGCCCGGCGCCGTCGGCACCGAGGGCACCACCGCCCGGTCACCGGTGACATCTTGCTGCCTGACAGTTTTCTGACACCGCCCACCCCGCCGTCCGGCCCGACGATCCGTCAGTATTGTTCCCGTGCATACCATTCGCTTCCACCTGCGCGCCCCGGACTGCCCCGACGCCCCCCCGACCGCGACCCCCGGAGCCGTCCACGACGGACTGGCCCGCGGCCTGCCCGCCCCGGCCCGGATCGAGCACGCCCGGATCCTGACCGGCCCCGGCACCGTCGACGGCGTCGCCTTCGTCCTCGCCGACAACCTGCTCGCCGCCGAGGCCGCCCTCATCACCGCCTGCGCCGCCCTCACCGGCCGCACCGGACCGCTGCCCGGCTGGGACGTGCCGCACTGCGCCCTGGACACCCTGCTCGCCCTCGGCCTGCACGAACTCCCGGCCTGCCCGTGACCTGAACCCCGTCAGGCCGCGCCGAGCCCGGCGTCCGGCGTCCTCCCCGACTGCGCCTGCTCGATCCGGTTCACCAGCATCACCGCGAACCGCCGCGCCGCCGACGGGTCCGCCGGCCCGCCCTCCGTCGTCACACTCGCCACCACGGTGCCCGAACGCACCACGATGCTCACCCCGTCCCCGGCCGACAACGGCCCGACGAACACCTGGCTCTCGCTCCCCAGCGCCGGCGCGTCGACCTTGTGGAACGGCCCGACGGGATACGAGGCGTACGTCTCCTTCAACCGGTTCCTGGCCGCGTCCCGACTGGGCAACGTCTCCACCAGGAACCGCGTCACCAGATCCCCCGACGAGAACCGCACCGACCCGCTCAGCGGCTTGCCCGTACACGGCGCCGACGCCGAACAGGTGACGGAGTGGTCGGCGGTGTCGACCTTCCGCTTCTCCTCGTCCCACCCGACCATCACCTTGGCATCCGGCAACACCTGCCCGACCACCTTGTCGTCCAGCAGCGCCCCCTCCAGATCCGCACTCGGCGCCGCGACCACGGGCGTCGCGCTCCCGCCGGCGCCCGCTGCCCCACCCGGCGACGCAGAGGCCACGGCGGACGCCGAACCCCCGGCGCCCGTCGGCGCGGCAGCGGCACTCGTCACCGCCGAAGACACCGCCCCCGCCGGACCAGCCGAACTCACCGCGCCCGCAGCCCCCTTGGCGCCCCCCGACCCCCCGGACGAGCACCCCACCAGCACCCCCGCCAGCACCCCGCCCGCCACCACGGCGACCATCCGCCGTCCACCCATCCCCATAGCCCACTCCCTTACGGCTGTCCGTGACCCCTCAAGATAGCGACCACCCCGCACACGAACCGCCCCACCCCTCCCCCGCCCCCTCCGTGCGCGCGCACGGCAACGCCCCGCACCCCGCGCGCCCACCACCCACCAACGCCGAAGGGGCGGCAGCCGAACCCGGCCACCGCCCCACCGAACCATCCGCCTCAGACCGCCGGAACCGGGAACGTCGGGTACTCAACCCCCGAGATGTACTGCACGACCCGCACGACCTGGCACGAGTAGCCGAACTCGTTGTCGTACCACAGGTAGAGGATCGCGTTGTCGCCGTCGACCTTGGTCGCCCCGGCGTCCACGATCGAGGCGTGCCGCGACCCGATGAAGTCGCTGGACACCGCGTCGGGCGAGTCGATGAAGTCGATCTGCCGCTTCAGCGGCGAGGTCAGCGAGATGTTCCGCAGGTAGTCGAGGACCTCCTCGCGGTCGGCCTCCCGCTTCAGCTGCAGGTTGAGGATCGCGATGGACACGTCCGGCACCGGCACGCGGATCGAGCTGCCGGTGATCTTCGCCTTGAGGTCCGGCAGGGCCTTGGCGACGGCCGAGGCGGCACCGGTCTCGGTGATCACCATGTTCAGCGGCGCCGAGCGGCCACGGCGGTCGGCCTTGTGGTAGTTGTCCAGCAGGTTCTGGTCGTTGGTGAACGAGTGGACGGTCTCCACGTGGCCGCGCACGACGCCGTACTCGTCCTCCATCGCCTTCAGCGGCGGGACGATGGCGTTGGTGGTGCAGGAGGCGCAGGAGATGATCTGCTCGTCCGGCTTGATCATGTCGTGGTTGACGCCGTGCACGATGTTCGGCACGTCACCCTTGCCCGGGGCGGTCAGCACGACCTTGGCGATGCCGGGGCGCAGGTGCTTGGACAGGCCCTCGCGGTCACGCCACTTGCCGGTGTTGTCGATCAGGATCGCGTCCTTGATCCCGTACTCCGTGTAGTCGACCTCGCTCGGGTCGTTGGAGTAGATCACCGTGATCTCGTTGCCGTTGACGACGATCTTGTTGTTCGCCTCGTCGACGGTGATGGTGCCCTGGAACTGGCCGTGGATCGAGTCCCGGCGCAGCAGCGAGGCGCGCTTGACCAGGTCGTCGCCGCCGCCGTTGCGCACGACGATGGCCTTCAGCCGCAGGCCGTTGCCGGAGGCCTTCTCGATCAGCAGACGGGCGACCAGCCGGCCGATGCGGCCGAACCCGTACAGCACGACGTCCTGCGCGGACCGGCGCTCCAGCTTGTTCTCACCGGTGGCACCGGCGACGGCCCGGGCGGTGAACTCCTCCACCGACAGGCCGTGGTCGTCCGCCCGGTAGGTCGAGGCGAGCATCCCGAGGTCGATCTGCGAGGGGCCGAGGTCCAGGGTGGTCAGCGCCTGCAGGAACGGCATCGTCTCGGTGACCGAGAGCTCCTCGCCCGCGATCTGCCGGGCGAAGCGGTGCGTCTTGAGGATGCTGACCACCGACTTGTTCACCAGGGAACGGCTGTGGAGCAGGACGGTCACGTCCTTCTCCCGGTGCAGCCGCCCGATGATCGGGATCATCGACTCCGCGATCTCCTCGCGGTTCTTCCAGTCCGTGAACACGTCGTCGTTGACAGTCACAAGTCCATCTTTCGAGCTGAGGGTGTTGCCCACATGGTAGCTTCGCCCGCCCGCGCCCCAGCGGCCGGTCCCCTCTTCCGAGACCTCGCCCGAGCCTCCCACCTGCGACTTTCTCCGCACCCCCGCCGGCAAAGGTGATCGCCGCCACCCCGACCGACCCAGGTCTACTCGGGTAGACAGCCCCCATGGTCGGCAGCCGGCGGTCCCGCACGCGCGGACGGCCCCCGCTCTGGATCGTGGAGCCGGTTCCCGTTCCGGCCCTGGCCTTCTGGAAGCACCAGGGCGGTCACTTCGACTACGGTCGCGCAGACCAGACCAGCTGCTTCCCGATGCTCGACACCGGAACTGCCTCCCGGCCGCATCTGCTGTGGCCGCTCGCGCTGTATCCGGTGTCGGGTACGGCGGAGGTGGTCTTCCAGTACCTGAAGGACCGTAGCCCGTTCGACGACACCGAGGTGCGACGGGAGCTGCTGCGGCGGCTGAACGAGATCGACGGGATCGTTCTGGCCGAGGCGAAGCTGGAGCTTCGGCCGTCGTTCCCGCTCCAGGTGTTCGCCGGCCACGTGGAGGAGATCTGCGCGGTGCTGGAATGGTTCGCCCACACGGCGGCCCTGGAGTTCGCGCAGCGCGCCTGAGCCGGATTGCCGTGGGGGGGGGGCCGGGGGCGGGGCTCGGGGGGCCCCCCCCCGCCCCAGAGGAAGAACACGGGATGGGGGCGCGCGGGGACCGGG
>NZ_JBHWDU010000099.1:0-27156 GCF_042734825.1 Kitasatospora sp. NPDC059648
GCGCTGCGCCACAACGCCCCCGGCGCACCGGTCCTGGTCACCGCCAGCCACCACGCCGACCTGGTCGAGATCCGGGTGATCGACCGCGGCCCCGGCATCGCCCCCGAGGACCGCGACCGGGTCTTCCTGCCCTTCCAGCGCCTCGGCGACACCGACAACACCACCGGCGTCGGCCTCGGCCTCGCCCTCTCCCGCGGCCTCGCCGAGGCCATGGGCGGCAGCCTGGAGGTCGAGGACACCCCCGGCGGTGGCACCACCATGCTGCTCACCCTGCCCGCCGCCGTCCAGCCCCTCGTCGAGCCGCACCTCGCCGAGCCACCCGTCACCGAGAACTCCGCCGCCGAGCATGCCGCCACTGGGGAGGCGCCACCGCATGAATGAGATCCTCGTCGTCGACGACGAACCGGCCCTGCTGCGCACCCTGCGGATCAACCTCAGCGCCCGGAAGTACGCCGTCCGCACCGCCGCCAGCGGCGGAGAGGCGCTCGACCGGGCCGCGCACTCCGCCCCGGACGCCGTCCTGCTCGACCTCGGCCTGCCCGACCTCGACGGCATGGACGTGCTGCGCGGCCTGCGCACCCGCGGCCCGATGCCGATCATCGTGCTCTCCGGTCGCTCCGACGCCGCCGACAAGATCGGCGCCCTCGACGCGGGCGCCGACGACTACCTCACCAAGCCGTTCCTGATGGAGGAACTGCTGGCCCGGCTACGGGCGGTGCTGCGCCGGCCGCTGGGCGAGGTCCCGCCGGAACGGCCGGTGATCGGCGACCACACCGTCGACCTCGCGGCCACCACGGTGCTCGGCCCGGGCGGCCCGGTACGGCTCACCCCGACCGAGTGGCGGATCCTCGGACTGCTGCTCGCGAACCCGGGCCGGCTGGTGCCCGGGCGGCAGATCCTGCGCGAGGTGTGGGGGCCGGCCCAGGAGTCGCGCGGCAACTACCTGCGGGTCTACCTGGCGGGGCTGCGCCGCAAGCTGGAGCGTGACCCGGCCCGCCCGCGCCACCTGATCACCGAGCCGGGGATCGGATACCGGTACGTGCCGTAGCCGTAGCCGTAGCCGTAGCCGTAGCCGCAGCCGTGGCGGTGGCGGTGGCGGTGGCGGTGGTCGTAGCCGTGTCCGAAGCAGGGGCCCTGCGTCAAAGGGTCGTCAAAGGACGGTGGGTGGGCGACAGGAGAGCGTCAGGACCGGGCGGGGGCAGTGGTCCGTGGTCGTAGGGTCAGTGCCGGAACGAGCGGGCCCTGCTCCGTGTGGGGGAAGCCCGGGACCGCTCCGGCCGCCGTCCCCGAGGACGGCCAGTAGGTGGGGGAGGGGCGCGCGACGCAAGGCGCGCGCCCCTTTGGTCCGCCCCTTGGTCCGCGCCGCTTCGGCCCGTGCCCTCAGCAGTCCGAGCCGCCGCACTGCCGGGGCAGCGCCAGCGCCACCGTGTCCGCGAACTCCCGGACCGCGCTGGTCCGGCTGACCACCCGGCCGCTGTGCACCACCAGCCGGCTGTGCCCGCCGGCGAGTGCCCCGGCCAGGCTGTCCCCGCGCACCGCCAGCAGCTCCGCCGGGAACCCGGCGTCCACCCTGACGTGAGGGAGCCCGAGCGCCGCCCGGGCCTGGTTCGCCACCGCGTCGTAGGCCGCCTCCGGGTCCAACTCCCCGCCTGCCGCCAGCAGGTAGGCGGATTCCAGCGGATCGGCCCGGCCGACCGGGTTGGACTGGTCCCGCAGGGCGCCGCTGCCCGCCGCCAGCGGCACCCGGGCCGCGGTCAACTCCGTCACCAGGCCCGGCCGCCGGCCGGACGGCCGACCTTCCAGCCCGGTGCAGCCGCCGTTCTGCGGCAGCCAGACCACCCGCACCCCGCTGGTCGCCAGCACGGTGGACGCGCCGCGGGCCATCGCCCCGCACGGGCCGAGCGTCACCCGCGGCCGTAGCGGCGCCACGGCGCTTGCCAGCCGGGCGAGTTGGGCCGCGTCCGCGGCGGTGGTGTGGAGGTCCACCGGGCAGTCCGCCTCCCGGGCGGCCTCCAGCAGCAGCTGCACGTACCCGGCCGGGTCCGGGTCGAGCTCCGGGCAGCCGCCGGCCGCCGTGGCGCCCAGCTTGAGGGCATCGCGCAGCTGGGCGCGCCCGTCCGCGCCGGCCCGGCCGGTGAGCAGCCGGGGCATCGCCACCGCCTGGAGCTCGGCCAGGCCCCGCAGCGCCTGGCGGGCGGTGAGCACCGCCTCCAGCCGACCCAGCCCGTGCACGTCGCCGATCCGTACGTGGGTGCGCTGGGCGGTGGCGCCGTAGCCGAGCGAGGTGAGCGCGGCTTCGGTGACCCGGCGGATGAGGTCGTCGGGGGTGTCCGGCGGCGGGGTGGGCAGGGCGGCGGAGAAGGCGGTGTCGTAGTGGGCGTGCGCCTCGGCGGGGGCCGGGAGCAACAGGTAGCCCCGGAGGTCGATCCGGGCGCCGGTGGTGACGGTGGGGGTGCCGGGCAGGGCGGGCAGCGGGCCGAGGCTGCCGACGGTACCGACCGCCTGGATGCGGTCGCCGCTGACCCGGACGTCCACCACCCGGCCGTCGGCCAGCCGGGCCCCGGTGAGGAGCAGGACCGGGCCGTGTCCGAGCGGGTTGGCCGCCGGGCCGGGCCCGGAGTGCGGCCCGTCGGCGGCTGCGCTGTCCATCGACGGCTCCTTCTCGTGCCCCGGCCAATGAGCGTCGAGCCTATGGCGCCCGAGGGCGGGCCGCCGGGAGGCGGGCAATAGTCGTATCGGCTCGGGGCGCGCGGCTCGTGGGGCGATCGAACGCCCGGCCTTGGACCGGTCGTCCGTGCACCTCGCCGACCTGCGGTCTTCGCCCCGGGATACGGATTTCACCTCTGGGCGCGGAACGTGTAATCTCTTCCTCGTTCGCCCCTATAGCTCAGTCGGTAGAGCGTCTCCATGGTAAGGAGAAGGTCTGCGGTTCGATTCCGCATGGGGGCTCTGGTGAAAGGCGGTCAGCTTCGGCTGTGCTGCTGATCACTGTGGCGGTGTAGCTCAGTTGGTAGAGCAAGCGGCTCATAATCGCTGTGTCACCGGTTCAAGTCCGGTCACCGCTACCCCGCGTAGTCGGTCGGGAGATCGCACTCCCGGTCGGCTACTCTTGTTGTGTTCTTATTCGTTGTCCAAGGAAGGCACTCCCGTGGCTGCCACCGACGTCCGCCCGAAGATCACGCTGGCCTGCGTGGAGTGCAAGGAGCGGAACTACATCACCAAGAAGAACCGGCGTAACGACCCGGACCGTCTTGAGATGAAGAAGCACTGCCCCCGCTGCAACTCGCACACCGCGCACCGCGAGACCCGCTGACCCTGTCGCAGGGCGCCGGGCCTGTGTGAATTCAGGTCTTCGACTCCGGGCCGTATCCCTCAACGGGGGTGCGGCCCGGAGTCTTTTTCGTATCCGTCCGCGTTTCCACCCGCGTTCCGAGGAGCTGCCATGGCGCTCGACCCGTCCTTCATCGGGCGTAGTTACCCGCCCACCGATCCTTACGAGGTCGGCCGCGAGAAGATCCGCGAGTTCGCGATCGCGATCGGGGACGCCAATCCGGCGTACACCGACGCGGAGGCCGCGAAGGCGCTGGGCCACCAGGACGTGATCGCCCCGCCGACCTTCCCGTTCGCGATCGCCTTCCAGGCGGCCGGCCAGGTCGTCGAGGACCCGGAGCTGGGCCTCGACTACAGCCGCGTGGTACACGGTGACCAGAAGTTCCACTACAGCCGCCCGGTGCGGGCCGGCGACCGGCTGACGGTCGCGGTCACCATCGACAACATCAAGTCGCTGGCGGGCAACGACGTGCTCACCGTGCGCGGCGAGGTGGCGGACGAGACCGGCGAGCACGTGGTGACGGCGATCATGACGCTGGTGGCCCGGGCCGCCGACGAGGCGGGGGAGTGAGCGCGATGGCGATCGACTACGACGAGGTCGAGGTCGGCACCCAGCTGCCGGCGCAGTCCTTCCCGGTGACCCGCGCCACACTGGTGCGCTACGCGGGCGCCTCCGGCGACTTCAACCCGATCCACTGGAACGAGAAGTTCGCGCTGGAGGTCGGCCTGCCGGACGTCATCGCGCACGGCATGTTCACCATGGCCGAGGCGATCCGGGTGGTCACCGACTGGGTCGGCGACCCGGCCGCGGTGGTCGAGTACGGCGTCCGCTTCACCCGGCCGGTGCCGGTGCCCAACGACGGGGTCGGCGCGGTGATCGAGGTCTCGGCCAAGGTCGCCAAGAAGCTGGACGACCGCAAGGTGCAGGTCGACCTGCTGGCCACCTCGGGCGGGCAGAAGGTGCTCGGGATGTCCCGGGCGGTCGTCCAGCTCGCCTGAGGCCCCGAACTCCTCGGTCTCTTTCCGGGGTGTTCTCCGAGGTCAGCCGCCCCGGGCCCGTTCGACGGGCTGCGGGGCGGTTTTCTCGGGCTTGCCGAGATAGTGATTGGTCACTAACTTGGTTCCCGTGGCGAAGACGAGCATGCGGATGAGCGCGGAGGAGCGGCGCGAGAGCGTCGTCCGGGCCGCGGTGATCGAATTCGCCAGGCACGGCTACCGGGGCACGTCCACCGAGGCGATCGCCCGCCGGGTGGGCGTCTCGCAGCCGTACCTGTTCCGGCTGTTCCCGGGCAAGCAGGCGATCTTCACGGCCGCCGCCGAACGCTGCATCGAGGAGACCTGGCGGGTCTTCGACGAGGCGTCCGTCGGGCTGACCGGGGAGGAGGCCGCTGCGGCGATGTCCGAGGCGTACATGGGGCTGGTCGAGGACCGCGAGCAGCTCATGATGCAGATGCAGCTCTACGTCTCGGTGTTCGCCTCCCGGATGGCGGGCGAGGACGAGATCGGGGAGATGGCCCGCCAGCTGTGGGGAGAGCTGTTCGAGCGGGTCCGGGAGCGGGTCGGCGGTGACGTGCAGGGCACCACGGAGTTCTTCGCGTACGGGATGCTGATCAACACCCTGGTGGCGCTGGGCTTCCCCCGGGAGCACCGGATCTGGGACGGCTTCGGCGAGCACGAGGGCGGGGAGTAGCGGGCCGCACGGTGGAGTCCGTGCGGCCCATTTTTCGGTTCCTGAAAGTTAGTGATCAATAACTATCTGGGAAACCCCGGGGGGAAGTGGAGTCATGACGGAGATCACGACCAAGAACGCGACGGAGCTCGCGACCGAGAAACCGGGCCTCGGACGCACCGGCGTCTGGACCCTGGCGATCACCAGCCTCGCCGGCTTCATGGCGGCCCTGGACAACCTGGTCGTCACCACCGCGCTGCCGTCCATCCGCGAGGAGCTCGGCGGCGGACTGTCCGACCTGGAGTGGACGGTCAGCGCCTACACCCTGTCCTTCGCCGTGCTGCTGATGTTCGGCGCGGCGCTCGGCGACCGCTTCGGCCGCCGCCGGATGTTCCTGATCGGCCTCGGCCTCTTCACCGCCGGCTCCGCCGCGGCCGCGCTCTCGCCCGGCATCGGCGCGCTGATCGCCGCCCGCGCCCTCCAGGGCGTCGGTGCCGCGGTGTCGATGCCGCTCACCCTCACCCTGCTGACCGCCGCGATACCTGCGGTCAGGCGCGGGATGGCCTTCGGCATCTGGGCGGGCGTCAACGGCCTCGCCATCGCCGCCGGCCCGCTGATCGGCGGTGCCCTGACCGAGCACCTCTCCTGGCAGTGGATCTTCTGGGTGAACGTCCCGGTCGGCGTCGCCCTGGTGCCGCTGGCCGCCCTGCGGCTGCGCGAGAGTTTCGGCGCCAGCCCGGCCCTGGACGCGGTCGGCACGGTCCTGGTGAGCCTTGGCCTGTTCGGCGTCGTGCTCGGCCTGATCCGCGGCAACCCGGACGGCTGGACCAGCCCGCTGGTGCTGGCCGCCCTGGCCGGCGGCCTGGTGCTGCTGATCGCCTTCGTGCGGTACGAGCAGCGCGGCGCCGAGCACCCGATGCTGCCGATGCGGCTCTTCCGCAACCGGACCTTCGCCGCCGTCAACGCCTCCGGCCTGCTGATGTTCCTCGGGATGTTCGGTTCGATCTTCCTGATCAGCCAGCACCTCCAGACCGTGGGCGGCTACACACCGCAGGAGGCCGGCATCCGGATGCTCCCGTGGACGGGGGTGGGGCTGGTCGTCGCGCCGCTCGCCGGCATCCTGGCCGACCGCTTCGGCGGCCGCCCGATCGTGCTCGTCGGCCTGACGCTGCAGGGCGTCGGCCTGGCGCTGTACGCGGCGATCAACGACGGGCTCGGGCACTACGAGTACGCCCCGGTGGTGCCCGCCGTGGTGATGTGCGGCGTCGGGATGGCGATGTACTTCGCGCCGACCGCCGCCATGGTGATGGACAGCGTCCGGCCCGAGGAACAGGGCGTCGCCTCCGGTGCCAACAACGCGCTGCGCGAGGTGGGCGGCGCGCTCGGGGTGGCCGTGCTGTCGGCGGTGTTCTCGGCGCGCGGCGGCGACGGTTCGGCGGGGACCTTCGTCCACGCGATGGTGCCCGCGCTGTACGTCGGCGCCGGGCTCGTGCTGGCGGGCGGGGTCTGCGCACTGGTGCTGCCGCGCCGGGCGAAGGCATCGGGGGCCGGCCGGGCCGAGCAGGCCGCGGTGATCGAGCGTTCCGCGGCGGCCGGGGAGGGCCAGCCCGTCCCGGCCGAGGTCTCGAAGGCCTGAGCGCCGGGTGCGGTACGACGGGGGCGGCCCGGGCGGCCGCCTCCGTCCCCTTACGCTGGTGGGCGTGCTGGTAGAAAACGACGCCCCCCTCGCCCCGCTGACCACGCTGCGGCTCGGCGGCCCGGCCCGCCGCCTGGTGACCGCCCACACCGACGACGAGGTGATCGCCGCCGTCCGCGAGGCGGACGCGGCGGGCGAGCCGCTGCTGGTCCTCGGCGGCGGCTCCAACCTGGTGATCGGCGACGCCGGCTTCCCCGGCACCGTGCTGCGGATCGCCACCACCGGCTTCGCCCTGGAGGGCACGGTGCTGGAGCTGGCGGCCGGCGAGGTGTGGTCGGAGGCGGTCACCCGCGCGGTGCGCGAGCACGGCCTGGCCGGCATCGAGTTCCTGGCCGGCATCCCCGGCTCGGCCGGCGCGACCCCGGTGCAGAACGTCGGCGCGTACGGCCAGGAGGTGGCCCAGACCGTCACCGAGGTGGTCGCGTACGACCGGGCGGCGGGCGAGGTGGTCACCCTCACGAACGCCGAGTGCGCGTTCTCCTACCGGCACAGCCGCTTCAAGGCCGAGCCGGACCGCTACGTGGTGCTGCGGGTGCGCTTCGCCCTGGCGGACCGCTCCGGGCTCTCCACCCCGGTCAGGTACGCCGAGGTCGCCAGGCACTTCGGCGTCGAGCAGGGCGAGCCGGTGCCGCTGGTCGAGGCGTACGAGGCGGTGCTGGGACTGCGGGCCGGCAAGGGGATGGTGCTGGACCCGGCGGACCACGACACCTGGTCGGCCGGCTCCTTCTTCACCAACCCGGTGCTCACGGCGGCCCAGTACGAGTCCTTCCGCACCCGCCCGGGCACCGAGAACGCCCCCGCCTACCCGGCCCCGGAGGGCTGCACCAAGACCTCGGCGGCCTGGCTGATCGACCGGGCGGGCTTCGGCAAGGGCTACGGCGACGGCCCGGCGACACTGTCCACCAAGCACACGCTGGCGCTCACCAACCGCGGTACGGCCACCGCCGAGGACCTGCTGGCCCTGGCCCGGGAGATCCGGGACGGGGTCCGCGAGGCCTTCGGGGTGGAGCTGGTGAACGAGCCGGTGATGGTGGGCGTCAAGCTGTAGGGGCGTGCCCGTCCACCAGCCAGGCGTCGATGTCCGCCAGAAGCTCCTTGCGGACGGCCTCCGGCGCGCACGAGCCGCGCACCGACTGCCGTGCCAGCTCGGCGAGTTCGGCGTCGCTGAAGCCCAGGGCGTCCCGGGCCAGGTCGTACTGGGCGGCGAGCCGGCTGCCGAACAGCAGAGGGTCGTCCGCGCCGAGCGCCAGCGGCACCCCGGCGTCGAACAGCCGGCGCAGCGGCACCTGCTCGGGGTGTTCGTAGACGCCGAGCGAGACGTTGGAGGAGGGACAGACCTCGCAGGTGACCTGGCGGTCCGCCAGCCGGTCCATCAGCCGCTGGTCCTCGGCGGCCCGGACGCCGTGGCCGATCCGGCCCGCCCCCAGGTCGTCCAGGCAGTCCCGGACGGACTCCGGCCCGGCCAGCTCGCCGCCGTGCGGGGCGGCCAGCAGGCCGCCCTTGCGGGCGATCTCGAAGGCCCGGTCGAAGTCCCGGGCCAGACCGCGGCGCTCGTCGTTGGAGAGGCCGAAGCCGACCACGCCGTGGTCGGCGTAGCGGACGGCGAGCCGGGCCAGCGTCCGGGCGTCCATCGGGGACTTCATCCGGTTGGCCGCGACCAGCACCCGGATGCCCACCCCGGTGGCCGTGGCGGCGTGCTCCACCGCGTCCAGGATCAGTTCCAGCGCGGGGATCAGTCCGCCCAGCCGGGGCGCGTAGGAGGTCGGGTCGACCTGGATCTCCAGCCAGCGGGAGCCGTCCCGCCGCTCGTCCTCCGCGGTCTCCAGGACCAGCCGGCGGATGTCCGACTCGTCGCGGAGCACCGAGCGGGCGGTGTCGTACAGGCGCTGGAAGCGGAACCAGCCGCGTTCGTCCGTGGCCCGCAGTTTGGGCGGCTCGCCGGAGCTGAGCGCCTCCGGCAGCCGGACGCCGTGCTTGTCGGCCAGCTCCAGCAGGGTGGCGGGCCGCATCGAGCCGGTGAAGTGCAGGTGCAGGTGGGCCTTCGGGAGGCCCCTGACGTCTCGCGGGTTCAACAGGCGTTCCATTTTCCGATACTGCCGTATGCGGCCCCCAAACGGGAACCGCCCTCTTCCCATCCCCCGAAGGGGTGAAAGAGGGCGGTGCGCCGGGTGAATCGCGAACGTCGGGTTGACGTCGGGGGGCGCGGGGTCAGTCGCGGGCCTCGCCGAGCAGCTTCTGGATCCGGCTGACGCCCTCGACCAGGTCGGCGTCGCCGAGCGCGTAGGAGAGCCGCAGGTAGCCGGGGGTGCCGAAGGCCTCGCCCGGGACGACCGCGACCTCGGCCTCGTCCAGGATCAGCGCGGCCAGCTCGCCGGAGGTCTCGGGCCGCCGGCCGCGGATCTCCTTGCCCAGCAGGCCCTTGACCGACGGGTACGCGTAGAACGCGCCCTCGGGCTCGGGGCACAGGACGCCCTCGATCTCGTTGAGCATCCGCACGATGGTCCTGCGGCGGCGGTCGAAGGCCTCGCGCATCTCGGCCACCGCGTCCAGGTCGCCCGCAACGGCGGCCAGCGCGGCGCGCTGGGCGACGTTGGAGACGTTCGAGGTGGCGTGTGACTGGAGGTTGGTCGCGGCCTTGATCACGTCCTTGGGGCCGATCACCCAGCCCACCCGCCAGCCGGTCATCGCGTAGGTCTTGGCGACGCCGTTGACCACGATGCACTTGTCGGCGAGCTCGGGCAGCAGGGCCGGCAGCGAGGTGAAGCTCGCGTCGCCGTAGACCAGGTGCTCGTAGATCTCGTCGGTGAGCACCCACAGGCCGTGTTCCAGCGCCCAGCGGCCGATCGCCTCGGCCTCGGCCTCGGTGTACACCGCGCCGGTCGGGTTGGACGGCGAGACGAAGAGCACGACCTTGGTGTTCTCGGTGCGGGCGGCCTCCAGCTGCTCGACCGAGACCTTGTAGCCGGTGGTCTCGTCGGCCACGACCTCCACCGGGACACCGCCGGCCAGCTGGACCGACTCCGGGTAGGTGGTCCAGTACGGGGCCGGGATGATGACCTCGTCGCCCGGGTCCAGGATCGCGGCGAAGGCCTCGTAGATCGCCTGCTTGCCGCCGTTGGTGACCAGCACCTGGGAGGCGTCCACCTCGTAGCCCGAGTCGCGCAGCGTCTTGGCGGCGATCGCGGACTTCAGCTCGGGCAGGCCACCCGCCGGGGTGTAACGGTGGTTCTTCGGGTCGCGGCAGGCCTCGACGGCCGCCTCGACGATGTAGTCCGGCGTGGGGAAGTCGGGCTCGCCGGCACCGAAGCCGATCACCGGACGGCCGGCCGCCTTGAGGGCTTTGGCCTTGGCGTCCACGGCGAGGGTCGCGGACTCGGCGATCGCGCCGATCCGGGCGGAGACCCGGCGGTCGGCGGGGCGGATGGAAGGGTCGGGCTGCGGGGTGGAAGCGCTCATGCCTGCATCGTCGCAGAACCGGGACGGACCGGTCATCGCGGTTTCACCATCCGTACGGGTCCGTCCGCATCCCGGCCACCGCCGATCCGCCGGTGACCGCCGCGCCCGGCCGGACATCCGCCGGGCGGGCGGCGGCCCCGGAAGAAGAGGTTCGACCAAACAGCCTCCGACCACGTACACTCGCTCCTCGACGGCCCGCCGAAAAAGACCGGAGCTTTCACCGCCTGTACGGACAGCGGGGGGAGATGCGGTAGGTTGGTCGCCACCAGGAGCCGCGAGGTTCTGTAGGGCAATAGCTCAATTGGTAGAGCACCGGTCTCCAAAACCGGCGGTTGGGGGTTCGAGTCCCTCTTGCCCTGCTGCTTGATCCGTACTCAGCCCGTTCGCTCCACAGAGCGAGCGGGCTTGATGCGGAGAGGGCACCGATCAGCACCGCTTAAGCCGACCGCTCGTGCCTGAAACGGGTACGCAGGCGATGTTCGGCCGGACCCGGATTCAGGTGAGGACGAGTGACGGAGACCACGGGCTCCACCGCAACGCCTGAGAGCGGCAACCCCGAGGGGACCGACGGCGCTGCCGAGACCGCTGCTGTCGAGGGCGACAAGAAGTCCGGCAAGCAGAAGAAGTCCGGCAAGCGGGCCAAGAAGGGCCTCTTCGCGCGCATGGGCCTGTTCTACCGCCAGATCATCGCCGAGCTGCGCAAGGTCGTCTGGCCCACCCGGAGCGAGCTCACCAACTACACCGCCGTCGTGGTGACCTTCGTCGTGGTCGTGATGGGCTTCGTCTACGGCCTCGACTACGGCTTCGCCAAGCTGAGCCTCTTGGTCTTCGGCTGATCGAGCCCCACCTCCGAACCACCTCCCGACCCGGGCCGAATCATCGGCCCGGGTCGAGCTGTCGGCGGCGGACGTACGCGCGCGTACCGTGGACTCGGTACTGTTGAAGTCTCCGAGACCTCTCCTGGCGCCCGCGCGAGCGGCCGCGCGCCGGTCCGGTTTCGGAGCGCGCCACCTTCACCATCTCCAGGAAAGAAGCAGCCACCGTGTCTGAGTCCCCCCTGTACGACGCCGACGAGACCGTCCGCGAGGCGGATGTCGCCGCCGAGCTGGACGCGGCCGAGCTGGCTGACGACGCCGAGTCCGCCGAGCAGATCGTCGACGCCGCGGACAGCGACGAGGACGAGGTCGAGGCGTACGACGAGGCCGAGGCCGGCGAGGCCGCCGAGGAGTCCGCGCTGCACGTGGAGGCCGCCGCGGCGGAGGAGGGCACCGAGGAGCTCGCCGCCGAGGAGGCCGAGGAGTCCGAGGAGTCCGCCGAGGCCGAGGTCGAGGCCGAGGTCGACCCGGTCGCCAAGTTCCGCGAGGACCTGCGCTTCATGCCGGGCGAGTGGTACGTGATCCACACCTACGCCGGCTACGAGAACCGGGTGAAGCAGAACCTGGAGCAGCGCGCCGTCTCGCTGAACGTCGAGGAGTACATCTTCCAGGCCGAGGTGCCCCAGGAGGAGGTCGTCCAGATCAAGAACGGCGACCGCAAGACCATCCGCCAGAACAAGCTCCCCGGCTACGTCCTGGTGCGCATGGACCTCACCCCGGAGTCCTGGGGCGTCGTGCGCAACACCCCCGGCGTCACCGGCTTCGTCGGCAACGCCTACGACCCGTACCCGCTGACCCTGGACGAGGTCGTCAAGATGCTCGCCCCGGACGTCGAGCGCCAGGCCGCCAAGGAGGCCGGCAAGCCCTCGCCGGTCAAGCCGACCGAGATCCAGGTGCTGGACTTCGAGGTCGGCGACTCGGTCACCGTCACCGACGGCCCGTTCGCGACCCTCCAGGCGACCATCAACGAGATCAACCCCGACTCGAAGAAGGTCAAGGGCCTGGTCGAGATCTTCGGCCGGGAGACCCCGGTCGAGCTCTCCTTCGACCAGATCCAGAAGAACTAGTCCCAAGGTCTTCGGATTCGGGGCGGGGGCCGAGGGCCCCCGCCCCGAATCCGTTTTGGTCCAGCGGCGCCGACGCGTTAGCCTGGTCCGATGTGTGTGCTGGCGACCGGGTGTCGCCCCGGTTCCGCACGCACCAGCAATCACCTCTCGGAAGGACCCGGAGAGACATGCCTCCCAAGAAGAAGAAGGTCACGGGGCTTATCAAGCTCCAGATCAACGCCGGTGCGGCCAACCCGGCGCCGCCGGTCGGCCCCGCGCTGGGTCAGCACGGCGTCAACATCATGGAGTTCTGCAAGGCCTACAACGCTGCGACCGAGTCGCAGCGCGGCATGATCGTGCCGGTGGAGATCACGGTCTACGAGGACCGTTCCTTCACCTTCATCACGAAGACGCCGCCGGCCGCGCGCCTCATCCTGAAGGCCGCCGGTATCGACAAGGGCTCCAGCGAGCCGCACAAGACCAAGGTCGCCAAGCTCACCAGCGCCCAGGTCCGCGAGATCGCCACCACCAAGATGCCCGACCTGAACGCCAACGACCTGGACGCGGCGGAGAAGATCATCGCCGGCACCGCCCGGTCGATGGGCATCACCGTCGAGGGCTGATCCCCCCGTCCCGCCAGGGACAGATACGGCGTAGCCGTTCCCCGTGGTAGGGCCTGCGCAGGCCCGTTGACTACCACAACTCCCATCACCATTCAGGAGCAGCAGTGAAGCGCAGCAAGGCTCTGAAGGCCGCGGACGCCAAGGTCGACCGCGAGCGCCTTTACGCCCCGCTTGAGGCCGTCCGCCTCGCCAAGGCGACCAGCACCACCAAGTTCGACGGCACCGTTGAGGTCGCCATGCGTCTGGGCGTCGACCCGCGCAAGGCCGACCAGATGGTCCGCAGCACCGTGATCCTCCCGCACGGCACCGGTAAGACCGCTCGGGTCCTGGTCTTCGCGACCGGCGAGCGTGCCGAGGCCGCGCGTGCTGCGGGTGCCGACATCGTCGGTGCCGACGAGCTGATCGACGAGGTCGCGAAGGGCAAGCTGGACTTCGACGCCGTCGTCGCCACCCCGGACCTCATGGGCAAGGTCGGCCGCCTGGGCCGCGTGCTCGGTCCCCGTGGCCTGATGCCGAACCCGAAGACCGGCACCGTGACCCCGGACGTCGCCAAGGCTGTCAACGACATCAAGGGCGGCAAGATCGAGTTCCGCGTCGACAAGCACTCGAACCTGCACTTCATCATCGGTAAGGCCTCCTTCACCGACGAGCAGCTGGTCGAGAACTACGCCGCCGCGCTGGACGAGGTGCTCCGCGCCAAGCCGTCCGCCGCCAAGGGCCGCTACATCAAGAAGACCGCGTTCTCGACCACCATGGGCCCCGGCATCCAGGTGGACCCGAACCGCACCCGCAACCTCCTCGTCGAGGAGGACCCGGCCGCGGTCTGAGCCCCAGTGCTCTAGAGCAGCTCGTACGGCGGGCCCGCACCCCCTTCACCGGGGGTGCGGGCCCGCCGTCGTACGTCTCCGGCCCGCCCGGCCCCGGCGGCGCGGACGGCTGCGGAAACGGTTGCGGGATCGGGACACGGGCGGATGGGAACGGTTGACCGAGCCGTCGTACGCTCTGCCGGTCAGTTCATGTGGAGAACCTGTGACCGCCGGAGTGTGCCGTGCCGCCCGCCCTTCGCCCCGCCGCGCTCGCGGCGGCCCTGCTGCTGCTCGGGACCGCCACCGGCTGCAGCATGCTGGCCGCCCCCGGCGCCCAGGTCCCCGGTGAGCCGGCGCCGGTGCCGCCCAAGCAGGTGGTGCTCGCGGCCGCCCAGGCGTTGGACGACACCGGCGGCGCCCGGATCGACGTGGTGCGGGAGGGCCCGGACGGCCGGCGCACCGCGGGCGGGACGCTGGTCTGGGGGGACCGTGACGAGGCCGCGCTGGCCGTCACCGACGAACTGGGCGCCGGACGGCTGACCCTCCACGACGGTGCGATCGACCTCGTCTACCAGGGCGCCGCGCCCAAGCACGCGGACCGCGCCACCGCGGAGTCGCTCGACCCGAACGCGGGGATCGACCCCGGCGGCTACGCGGGCGGCTGGATGAGCACGCTGGTCAACAATCCGGGCGGCCGGGCGTACGCGATGGCCCGGACGGACGGGCTCCGCTCGCTCGGCGGCGAGCAGCTGGCCGGGGTGACCGCCGCCCACTACCAGGGCGCCGTCCCGGTGGCCGACTACTTCGGCGCGGACGGGGAGTTGAGCCCCCAGCGGCTGGCCGGGGTGGTCGACTGGTACCGGCAGCGCGGGGTCGCGCAGATCGGCTACGACGTCTGGGTCGGGCCCGGCCCGCGACTGCTGAGGCTGCGCGAGACGGCGCGGGGGAGCACCGGAACCACGGTGACCACGACGGATGTCTCAGCCTCCGGAGCGGGGGACACGACGCCCGCCGCGGCGGCCGGATGACCGGAGGGGACATCCGGTGCGGGTCCGTCCGGGCGATCCGTTAGAGTCCGCATGAGAAGGAGCTGAGGATCGGCTCTTCCGAAGAACTTACGGGGGGTACTTCCATGCGTGCCGTGCGTCTCGCCGCCACCGTCGCAACCGCCGCCGTCCTGCTGGCCGGCGCCACCGCCTGCGGCAGCAAGGGTGGCGGCGACAACAAGGCGGCCGCTGACACCAAGGACGCCGGGGCCGCCCCGGCCGGCCTGACCGCGGACCCGAAGGCCGCGCTCACCGCCGCCGCCCTGGTGATGCAGAAGGCCGGGAACGGCAAGGTCGCCATGACCTCCCCGGACCCGACCAGCCCGGGTGGCGCGGGCACCGTCGACTGGAAGGACCCGGGCAAGGTCGCCCTGGACGTGTCCAGCGACATGGACGGCAAGAAGCTCAAGATCCGGGTGATCGGGGCCGACGCCTACGTCGGCAGCGACGACGCCGCGGCCCTGCAGGGGAAGCACTGGGTCAAGGTGCCCTCCTCGCAGGAGATGGGCGGCGCCTTCGTGGTGATGGGCCAGATGACCAACCCGGTCGTCCAGCTCACCATCGCGGCCGGGAGCGGAAAGCTGAGCAAGGTCGGCCAGGAGAGCGTGGACGGCGTCCAGACCACCCACCTGCGGGCGGTCGAGGAGACCGCCACCCTGGTGGCCGGGATGACCGCGCTCACGCCCGAGCAGCGCCAGTCCGTCCAGAAGACGCTGGAGGAGGACGGCAAGACCCTCACCGTCGACTTCTGGCTGAGCGACAAGCAGGAACTCGTCAAGTACCAGGAGTACGGCGAGACCAACGGTGAGTCGAAGGCCGTCACCGTCAAGTACTCCGACCTGGGCAAGGGCAGCAAGGTCGAGGCGCCCGCCGCCGGCGAACTCGGCTCCGAGGCCGACCTCCTCAAGCTCTTCGGCTGATCCGGCCCGACGCTCGAACCGGCGCTGCGCCGGGACCGTCCGCAGCAACCACCGGCTACCGACCCGGGCGCACCGCGCGCCCGGGGGTTCTCAAGGGGGGAACACCATGGCTGGAACCCGCAAGGCCGCCGTCGCCGTCGTCCTCGGCGCACTGTCGCTGACCGCGACCGCCTGCAACGACAACAACGACTCCGGCAAGAACGCGGCCCCGGCCGCGCCCACCACGGCCGCCGCCGCGACCACCCAGGCGGCGCCGCCGGCCAAGGTGAGCCCGGCGGTCTTCCTGGAGCAGGTCACCAAGAAGACCGGCGCGGCCAAGTCCGCCAAGGTCACCGAGGACATCACCGTCGGCAACATCACCATGAAGGCCGACGGTGCCATGGCCTGGGGCGACGGGCTCCGGGGCGACATGACGATGGACATGTCCGGCATGCCGGGCGCCGACAAGATGACCAGCAGCATCGGCGGCACGGCGTTCGTCTACCGGTTCGTCACGGACGGCATGTACATGAAGCTCGGTGGCGACGCCCTCCAGGCGTCCGACGGGCGGCACTGGGTGCACATCGGCTACGGCGACGTGGCCAAGATGCAGGGCGCCGCCGCCGGTGGCGGCGCGGGCGGTGCCGACCAGTTCAAGAAGGCCGACCCGGTGGAGGGGGTGCGCACCCTGATCGCCTCCGGCACCGTGACCGAGGTCGGCCGGGAGACGGTCAACGGCAAGTCGGCCACCCGCTACAGCGGTGTGCTGAAGGTGGCCGACATGGCGAAGGCGAGCGGGGGGCAGCTGACCCCCGAGCAGCTCGACCAGATGAAGCAGGCGCTGACCACCGCGGGGATCACCAGCGAGACGGTGGACGTCTGGGTGGACGCCGACCAGCTGGTGCTGAAGCAGTCCGTGCAGGCGGACACCAAGGCCGGCGCGATGAAGTTCTCCGTCAACTACTCCGACTACGGCACCCCGGTCACCACGACCGCGCCGGACAAGTCCGACACGGTCGAGTTCACCGAGCTGGCCAAGCTCGGCCAGAACGCCGCCGCCGACAGCTGACCCCGGCCCCCGCTCCGGCCCCGACTCGTCCGACCGGTGGACGGGCCGGGGCCGGTGGGGTGCGACCAGGGGGCCGCCACCGGCGGATCCGGGTCCGGATGGCAAGGTGGCCCGGTGAGAGAGGAACGGACGATGGCGGGACGGCAACGGCTGGCGGCACTGGCCGTCGTCGCCGTGCTCGCGAGCGGGCTGACCGGCTGCGGCGGGGGCGACGGCGCGTCCGCCACGCCGTCCGCCGGGTCGAGCGCGAGCAGCCCCTCCCCGACCACCGCCACCCCGACCGGTCCGGCCAGGCCGACCGACCGCTCACCGCACGGGGTGCTGCTCTCCGCCGAACTGGCCATGCAGACCGCCCGCCGGGCCAAGGTCAGCTACCGGCTGGGCGCGGACGCCGGGTCCGGCCCGCTGTTCTGGGCGCCCAAGACGGCGCTGCAGACCAAGCGCTCCACCCCGGGTGACGCCGAGCAGCTGATCGTCGTGGACACCGTCGCCTACCAGGGCGGCGATGCCGCCACCGCGGCCAGGAACGGCGGCAAGCACTGGGAGCGCTTCACCGTCCCGTCCGCTCCGGACGGCCACAAGGAGGTCCCGTACGCGGGGCTGATCGACCTGCTGAACCCGGTCGAGGCGCTGGCCGCGGCCACCGCGGACGGGGCGGAGGCCGGCCTCGTCGGCGAGGAGAAGTACGAGGACTCGACCGTCGAGCACTACCGGGTGACCACCACCGCCGAGAAGTACGCGGCGGCCCAGACCGGGCTGACCCAGGCCCGCCGGGACAACCTGCGGGCCGCGCTGGCCCCGGGCGGCTCGATCTCGCTCACCCTGGATCTCTGGCTGAACGACAAGGACCAGTTGGTCCGGCTCCAGCGCACCGGCAACGGCGACAGCGGCCGGGCGGACGACTCGGTGATCTACTCCGACCCCGCCGGCCCGCTGCTCTCGGCCCAGGCCCCGGCCGAGACGGACACCGTGGACACCGGGGTCCGGACGGTCTCCCCACTGGCCCGCTGAGCCGCTCCCTACCCGCCCCGGTTCACCCGTCCGAGGGCGATTTGCGTCCTGTGGACGGGTCCGGTTACTGTTGCCGAAGCCAAAGACCGCTGGTTGCCGCCGCGCCCGTCAGGGAACAGGTGGCCGAAGGATCTGCGCTTCGTCGCAGACAGCCCGCGCAGGTGTGTCTGGAGCTTCGACTTCCGGGTGGCGCGTTCGCGCTACCGCCCGTTGAGGTCGCTGAGAGCCCCGTGCGCCTGCGCACCGGGGCTCATTGCATTTCGCAAGGGCTTTCCTTCCGTCCGGTCGGTTCGAGGCGTGAATGGTCGACTTTCGCGGTCGGCCGGACTTCGACATCACGGAAGGAGGCGTAAGCCTATGGCCAGGCCCGACAAGGCTGCTGCCGTCGCCGAGATCACGGACAAGTTCCGTGGCTCCTCCGCGGCGCTGCTCACCGAGTACCGCGGTCTCTCGGTGAAGCAGGTCAAGACCCTGCGTCGCTCGCTCGGCGACAACGCCGAGTACGCCGTGGTGAAGAACACGCTGACCAAGATCGCGGCCAACGAGGCCGGGATTTCGGAGCTCGACGACCTGTTCAACGGTCCGACGGCTGTCGCCTTCGTCACCGGTGACCCGGTGGAGTCGGCGAAGGCTCTGCGTGACTTCGCCAAGGAGAACCCCGCTCTCATCATCAAGGGCGGTGTCCTTGACGGCAAGGCGCTGTCCGCCGATGAGATCAAGAAGCTCGCGGACCTCGAGTCCCGCGAGGTGCTGCTCGCCAAGCTGGCGGGTGCCCTGAAGGGCAAGCAGTCCCAGGCTGCCGCGCTCTTCCAGGCCCTGCCGTCGAAGCTCGTCCGCACCGTGGACGCGCTGCGCGACAAGGTCGAGCAGGGCGGTGCCGGTACGCCGGCTCCCGCCGCCGAGGACGCGGCCGCCGAGTAGTTCGGCAGGCTCACGCCTCGCTGCGGGCCCGTACGCCCGCCAACCCGTACATCCGGCACCACCTGCCGATTTAGTGGAAGGACGCCAATCATGGCGAAGCTGTCCCAGGACGAGCTGCTCGCGCAGTTCGAGGAGCTCACCCTCATCGAGCTCGCTGCCTTCGTGAAGGCCTTCGAGGAGAAGTTCGACGTCACCGCCGCCGCCCCGGTCGCCGTTGCCGCCGTTGGTGGCGTCGCCGGTGGCGCCGAGGCCGCTGTCGAGGAGCAGGACGAGTTCGACGTCATCCTCGAGTCGGCCGGCGACAAGAAGATCCAGGTCATCAAGGAGGTGCGCACCCTGACCTCCCTCGGCCTGAAGGAGGCCAAGGACCTCGTTGACACCGCTGGTGCCAAGGTCCTGGAGAAGGTTGCCAAGGACGTTGCCGAGAAGGCCAAGGCCGCCCTTGAGGGTGCCGGCGCCAAGGTCACCGTCAAGTGACTTCTCGCCCCCTCTGAGGGGGCCTGAGGCCGGGCCGATCACCCTTGTGGGTGGTCGGCCCGGTCTTTTGCGTTCCCGGGCGGGAGCCGGGCGGGAGCCGGGCGGGGGCCTGGCGGGGAGGCCGGGAACCACCGGTGTGGCCGATCGCTCACTCGGTACTGTCGGCGTCGAGGAGTATGGTGATCACCATCGTCGACAGTGGTCCCGACCACGGCTTCTGTAACGCCGGAGGGTTCCGGGCCGATAGACGGGTCGAGGTCCGCGCCGCCGGCGGGCCCTTGACGAACCTGGCGAGGCGCGCGATTCTCAAGGCGCGAGTCCGCCCGGTTGGTTCGCCGCTGGATGCATAACCAGTGGCTCCGGCGGGAAATGACTCCACGTGAGTTAGAGCAGTACCCGGTGGGCGTCCGCGCCCCCGGCTACCGGGAGGAGTCTCCGATTCGGTCTCCGAATCAGAGCTGGACAGCAGTGTGGCCTTTGGCTACACTGTCCCTTTGCGCTGCCTGTTAGCTGCTCCGTGACTCGTCGCCCGGAGTTTGCGTTGCCCTGAAGGGGTCTGGCACCGCCTCCGCAAAGCGGCTCTGACCTGGGACTTCGACCCCGGCGGAGGCCAGTGGCGAGGGAGGCGGCTCCAAGCCCAAGCAGGCCCGGCTGGTACGCGCGTAGTGAGCTCCGAGCCCTCGGAAGGACCCCCCTCTTGGCCGCGCCGCGCAACGCCTCGAACAATTCCGCCGCATCCACCGCCCCGCTCCGCGTCTCCTTCGCGAAGATCAAGGAGCCCCTCGAGGTCCCGAACCTCCTGGCCCTGCAGACCGAGAGCTTTGACTGGCTGCTCGGCAACGCGGCCTGGAAGTCCCGGGTCGAGCAGGCGCTGGAGTCCGGTCAGGACGTCCCCACCAAGTCCGGTCTGGAGGAGATCTTCGAGGAGATCTCCCCGATCGAGGACTTCAGCGGGTCGATGTCCCTGACCTTCCGCGACCACCGTTTCGAGCCGCCGAAGAACTCCATTGACGAGTGCAAGGACCGCGACTTCACGTACGCGGCTCCGCTCTTCGTCACGGCCGAGTTCACCAACAACGAGACCGGTGAGATCAAGTCTCAGACGGTCTTCATGGGCGACTTCCCGCTCATGACCCACAAGGGCACGTTCGTGATCAACGGCACCGAGCGTGTCGTCGTGTCGCAGCTGGTCCGCTCCCCGGGTGTGTACTTCGACTCCACCCTGGACAAGGTGTCCGACAAGGACATCTACTCCTGCAAGGTCATCCCCTCGCGTGGTGCCTGGCTGGAGATGGAGATCGACAAGCGCGACATGGTCGGCGTCCGCATCGACCGCAAGCGCAAGCAGTCCGTCACCGTGCTGCTGAAGGCTCTCGGCTGGACCAACGAGATGATTCTCGAAGAGTTCGGCGAGTACGAGTCGATGCGCAACACCCTGGAGAAGGACCACACCCAGGGCCAGGACGACGCGCTGCTGGACATCTACCGCAAGCTGCGTCCGGGCGAGCCGCCGACGCGCGAGGCCGCGCAGACGCTTCTGGAGAACCTGTACTTCAACCCGAAGCGCTACGACCTGGCCAAGGTCGGTCGTTACAAGCTCAACCGCAAGCTGGGCAACGCCGAGTCGCTGGACTCCGGCGTGCTCACCGAGCCCGACATCATCGGTGCGATCAAGTACCTGGTGAAGCTGCACGCCGGTGAGACCGAGTGGCGTGACGAGACCGGCCGCGACATCGTGGTCGAGGTCGACGACATCGACCACTTCGGCAACCGCCGCCTGCGCAACGTCGGCGAGCTCATCCAGAACCAGGTCCGTACGGGTCTCGCCCGCATGGAGCGCGTCGTGCGCGAGCGCATGACCACCCAGGACGTCGAGGCGATCACGCCGCAGACCCTGATCAACATCCGGCCGGTCGTCGCCTCCATCAAGGAGTTCTTCGGCACCAGCCAGCTGTCGCAGTTCATGGACCAGACGAACCCGCTGTCGGGCCTGACCCACAAGCGTCGTCTGTCCGCCCTCGGCCCCGGTGGTCTCTCCCGTGAGCGCGCCGGCTTCGAGGTCCGTGACGTGCACCCCTCGCACTACGGCCGCATGTGTCCGATCGAGACCCCGGAAGGCCCGAACATCGGTCTGATCGGGTCGCTGGCCTCGTACGGCCGGGTCAACGCCTTCGGCTTCATCGAGACCCCGTACCGCAAGGTCGTCGACGGTGTCGTCACCGAGAAGGTGGACTACCTCACCGCCGACGAGGAGGACCGCTACGTCATCGCCCAGGCGAACGCCCCGCTGACCGCGGACCTGCACTTCGCCGAGCCGCGCGTCCTGGTCCGCCGCCGTGGTGGCGAGATCGACTACATCCCCGGCACCGAGATCGACTACATGGACGTCTCGCCGCGCCAGATGGTGTCGGTCGCGACCGCCATGATCCCGTTCCTTGAGCACGACGACGCCAACCGCGCGCTCATGGGCTCGAACATGATGCGCCAGGCGGTGCCGCTGCTGAAGAGCGAGGCCCCGCTGGTCGGCACCGGCATGGAGTACCGCTGCGCCGTCGACGCCGCCGACGTCATCACCGCCGAGAAGGCCGGTGTGGTGCAGGAGGTCTCGGCCGACTACGTCACCGTGGCCAACGACGACGGCACGTACACCACGTACCGCGCCGCCAAGTTCACCCGCTCCAACCAGGGCACCGCCTTCAACCAGAAGGTGCTCGTGGACGAGGGCGCCCGGGTCGAGGTCAACCAGGTGCTGGCCGACGGCCCGTGCACCGACGAGGGCGAGATGGCCCTCGGCAAGAACCTGCTCGTGGCGTTCATGTCGTGGGAGGGTCACAACTACGAGGACGCGATCATCCTGTCGCAGCGCCTCGTTCAGGACGACGTCCTCTCCTCGATCCACATCGAGGAGCACGAGGTCGACGCCCGTGACACCAAGCTCGGCCCCGAGGAGATCACCCGGGACATCCCGAACGTCTCCGAGGAGGTCCTCGCCGACCTCGACGAGCGCGGCATCATCCGGATCGGCGCCGACGTCGTCACCGGTGACATCCTCGTCGGCAAGGTCACCCCGAAGGGTGAGACCGAGCTGACCCCCGAGGAGCGCCTGCTCCGCGCGATCTTCGGTGAGAAGGCCCGCGAGGTCCGCGACACCTCGCTGAAGGTCCCGCACGGTGAGTCCGGCAAGGTCATCGGCGTCCGCGTGTTCGACCGCGAGGAGGGCGACGAGCTTCCCCCGGGTGTGAACCAGCTGGTCCGCGTCTACGTGGCCCAGAAGCGGAAGATCACCAACGGTGACAAGCTCGCCGGCCGCCACGGCAACAAGGGTGTCATCTCCAAGATCCTCCCGGTCGAGGACATGCCCTTCCTGGAGGACGGCACCCCGGTCGACATCATCCTCAACCCGCTGGGTGTCCCGTCCCGAATGAACCCGGGACAGGTCCTGGAGATCCACCTCGGGTGGCTCGCCAAGCAGGGCTGGGACGTCTCCGGTCTGGCCGACGAGTGGGCCCAGCGCCTGCAGGCGATCGGCGCCGACACCGTCCAGGGCGGCACCAACCTCGCCACCCCGGTCTTCGACGGCGCCCGCGAGGACGAGATCACCGGCCTGCTGGACAACACCACCCTCACCCGTGACGGTGAGCGCCTGGTGAACTCCACCGGCAAGGCCCGCCTGTTCGACGGCCGCTCCGGCGAGCCGTTCCCGATGCCGGTCTCGGTCGGCTACATGTACATCCTGAAGCTGCACCACCTGGTCGACGACAAGCTGCACGCCCGTTCGACCGGTCCGTACTCGATGATCACCCAGCAGCCGCTCGGTGGTAAGGCGCAGTTCGGTGGTCAGCGCTTCGGTGAGATGGAGGTGTGGGCCCTCGAAGCGTACGGTGCCGCGTACGCCCTGCAGGAGCTGCTCACCATCAAGTCCGACGACGTGCTCGGCCGCGTGAAGGTCTACGAGGCCATCGTCAAGGGCGAGAACATCCCCGAGCCCGGTATTCCCGAGTCCTTCAAGGTTCTCATCAAGGAAATGCAGTCGCTCTGCCTCAACGTGGAGGTGCTGTCCTCGGACGGCCAGTCCATCGAGATGCGGGACTCCGACGAGGACGTCTTCCGCGCCGCCGAGGAGCTCGGCATCGACCTGTCCCGGCGCGAGCCGAGCAGCGTCGAAGAGGTCTGACGGAGGTCGGGCCGGCTCGCGCTTCAGAACCAAGCGGAGTGCGCAGCCGGCCCGCCCCCAGGCCCCCCTCAGACCACAGACAAACTCTCGAATCACGAAAGAGGGCTTGACGACCAGTGCTTGACGTCAACTTCTTCGACGAGCTCCGCATCGGCCTGGCCACCGCCGACGACATCCGCCAGTGGTCGCACGGCGAGGTCAAGAAGCCGGAGACCATCAACTACCGCACCCTGAAGCCCGAAAAGGACGGCCTCTTCTGCGAGAAGATCTTCGGCCCGACCCGGGACTGGGAGTGCTACTGCGGCAAGTACAAGCGCGTCCGCTTCAAGGGCATCATCTGTGAGCGCTGCGGCGTCGAGGTGACCCGCGCCAAGGTGCGCCGTGAGCGGATGGGCCACATCGAGCTGGCCGCCCCGGTCACCCACATCTGGTACTTCAAGGGTGTGCCGTCCCGCCTCGGCTACCTGCTCGACCTGGCGCCGAAGGACCTCGAAAAGGTCATCTACTTCGCCGCCTACATGATCACCTGGGTCGACGACGAGCGCCGCCAGCGCGACCTGCCGTCCCTGGAGGCGCACGTCTCGGTCGAGCGCCAGCAGATCGAGAACCGCCGCGACGCCGACCTCGAAGCCCGCGCCAAGAAGGCCGAGACCGACCTGGCCGAGCTGGAGGCCGAGGGCGCCAAGGCCGACGTGCGCCGCAAGGTGCGCGAGGGCGCCGAGCGCGAGATGAAGCAGCTGCGCGACCGCGCGCAGCGCGAGCTCGACCGCCTCGACGAGGTGTGGGCCCGCTTCAAGAACCTCAAGGTCCAGGACCTTGAGGGCGACGAGCTGCTCTACCGCGAGCTGCGCGACCGCTTCGGCACCTACTTCTCCGGCTCGATGGGCGCGGCGGCCCTCAAGGACCGCCTGGAGACCTTCGACCTGGCGGAGGAGGCCGAGCGCCTCCGCGAGATCATCCGCACCGGCAAGGGCCAGAAGAAGACCCGTGCGCTGAAGCGCCTCAAGGTCGTCTCCGCGTTCCTGCAGACCAGCAACAAGCCCAACGGCATGGTCCTGGACTGCGTTCCGGTCATCCCGCCGGACCTGCGTCCGATGGTGCAGCTGGACGGTGGCCGCTTCGCGACCTCCGACCTGAACGACCTGTACCGCCGCGTCATCAACCGCAACAACCGCCTGAAGCGCCTGCTCGACCTCGGTGCCCCCGAGATCATCGTGAACAACGAGAAGCGCATGCTCCAGGAGGCCGTCGACGCGCTGTTCGACAACGGCCGCCGCGGCCGTCCGGTCACCGGTCCGGGCAACCGCCCGCTGAAGTCCCTCAGCGACATGCTGAAGGGCAAGCAGGGTCGTTTCCGCCAGAACCTGCTCGGCAAGCGAGTCGACTACTCGGCCCGTTCGGTCATCGTCGTCGGCCCGCAGCTCAAGCTGCACCAGTGCGGTCTGCCGAAGGCCATGGCGCTGGAGCTCTTCAAGCCGTTCGTGATGAAGCGCCTGGTCGACCTGAACCACGCGCAGAACATCAAGTCGGCCAAGCGCATGGTCGAGCGTGCCCGCCCGGTCGTGTGGGACGTGCTCGAAGAGGTCATCGCCGAGCACCCGGTCCTGCTGAACCGTGCGCCCACCCTGCACCGCCTCGGCATCCAGGCCTTCGAGCCGCAGCTGGTCGAGGGCAAGGCCATCCAGATCCACCCGCTCGTCTGCACCGCGTTCAACGCGGACTTCGACGGTGACCAGATGGCCGTCCACCTGCCGCTCTCCGCGGAGGCGCAGGCCGAGGCGCGCATCCTGATGCTGTCCTCGAACAACATCCTGAAGCCGGCCGACGGTCGCCCCGTCACCATGCCGACCCAGGACATGGTGCTCGGTCTGTTCTTCCTGACCTCGGACCGCGACAACGTGAAGGGCGCCGGCCGCACCTTCTCGTCGACCGCCGAGGCGATCATGGCCTTCGACGCCCGCGAGCTGGACGTCCAGGCCCCGATCGAGCTGCGCCTCGGCGCCGGCACCGTCCCGCCCCGCGGCTGGACCCCGCCGGTGGACGAGGACGGCCAGTCGACCTGGTTCGAGGGCGAGCCCTTCCGCCTGACCACCACCCTGGGCCGTGCGCTCTTCAACGAGCTGCTGCCCGAGGACTACCCGTTCGTCGACTACGAGGTGGGCAAGAAGCAGCTCTCCGCGATCGTCAACGACCTGGCGGAGCGCTACCCCAAGGTCACCGTCGCGGCGACCCTGGACAACCTGAAGGCGGCCGGCTTCCACTGGTCGACCCGTTCCGGTGTCACCGTCTCGATCTCGGACGTCATCGTCCCGCCGAGCAAGCCCCAGATCCTGGAGGGCTTCGAGGCGAAGGCGGAGAAGGTCCAGAAGCAGTACGAGCGCGGTCTGATCACCAACGACGAGCGCAAGCAGGAGCTCGTCGGCATCTGGACCCAGGCGACCAACGAGGTCGCGGACGCCATGGCCGCGAACTTCCCGAAGACGAACCCCATCTTCATGATGGTCGACTCGGGTGCTCGTGGAAACATGATGCAGATGCGTCAGATCGCCGGTATGCGCGGTCTGGTGTCGAACGCCAAGAACGAGACCATCCCGCGACCCATCAAGGCGTCGTTCCGTGAGGGTCTGTCCGTGCTGGAGTACTTCATCTCCACCCACGGTGCCCGTAAGGGTCTGGCCGACACCGCCCTCCGTACCGCCGACTCCGGCTACCTCACCCGTCGTCTGGTCGACGTCTCCCAGGACGTCATCATTCGCGAGGAGGACTGCGGCACCGAGCGCGGCCTGAAGCTGTCGATCGGCTCCGTGGGCGCCGACGGCGTGCTGCGCAAGGCCGACGACGTCGAGACCAGCGTGTACGCCCGCATGCTCGCCGAGGACATCACCGTCGACGGCAAGCTGCTGGCCACCGCCAACACCGACCTCGGCGACGTCCTGATCGACGAGCTGATCCGCCACGGTGTGGGCGAGGTCAAGACCCGCTCGATCCTGACCTGTGAGTCGGCTGTCGGCACCTGCGCCATGTGCTACGGGCGCTCGCTGGCGACCGGCAAGCTGGTCGACATCGGTGAGGCGGTCGGCATCATCGCCGCCCAGTCCATCGGTGAGCCCGGTACCCAGCTGACCATGCGTACCTTCCACACCGGTGGTGTGGCCGGTGACGACATCACCCAGGGTCTGCCGCGTGTCGTCGAGCTCTTCGAGGCCCGTACCCCCAAGGGTGTGGCCCCGATCTCGGAGGCCGCCGGCCGGGTCCGCATCGAGGACACCGAGAAGACCCGCAAGCTGGTCGTCACGCCGGACGACGGCAGCGACGAGATCGCCTACCCGGTCTCGAAGCGCGTCAAGCTGCTGGTCAGCGAGGGCGAGGCGGTCGAGGTCGGCCAGAAGCTGACCATGGGTGCCACCAACCCGCACGACGTGCTGCGGATCATGGGCCAGCGTGCCGTCCAGGTCCACCTGGTCGCCGAGGTCCAGAAGGTCTACAACTCGCAGGGTGTGTCGATCCACGACAAGCACATCGAGATCATCATCCGGCAGATGCTCCGCCGCGTGACGATCATCGAGTCGGGCGACGCCGAGCTGCTCCCGGGCGAGCTCGTCGAGCGCGGCCGCTTCGAGCAGGAGAACCGTCGTGTGGTCGCCGAGGGCGGTCACCCCGCCTCCGGCCGTCCGCAGCTGATGGGTATCACCAAGGCCTCGCTGGCCACCGAGTCCTGGCTGTCGGCCGCCTCCTTCCAGGAGACGACCCGGGTCCTCACCGACGCGGCGATCCACGCCAAGTCGGACCCGCTGCTGGGCCTCAAGGAGAACGTCATCCTCGGTAAGCTCATCCCGGCCGGTACGGGTCTGCCCCGCTACCGCAACATCCGGGTCGAGCCGACCGAGGAGGCCAAGGCCGCGATGTACTCGGCCGTCGGCTACGACGACTACGACCTGTCGCCCTTCGGCGCCGGCTCCGGCCAGGCGGTCCCGCTGGACGACTACGACTACGGCCCGTACACCGGCTGAGTCGCGCGTCACTGATCGCAGGGCGGTCACCCCTCACGGGGTGGCCGC
>NZ_JBHWDU010000100.1:0-26448 GCF_042734825.1 Kitasatospora sp. NPDC059648
TTTTCTTGTTTTAACCGGCCGGGTTTATGGCGGTGACCACCGGCCGCGGGCGCCGGGGCGCGCCCCCTTGGGGGGGGCGGCGGGCCCGCTTCGTGCCACTCAGTGGAAGAAGTGGCGCGCGCCGGTGAAGTACATCGTCACGCCGGCCCTCTCGGCCGCCTCGATGACCTGCTCGTCGCGGATCGAACCGCCCGGCTGGACGATCGCCCGCACGCCGGCGGCGATCAGGATCTCCGGACCGTCCGGGAACGGGAAGAAGGCGTCCGAGGCCGCGTACGAGCCCTTGGCCCGCTCGCCGGCCCGCTCGACCGCGAGCTTGCAGGAGTCGACCCGGTTGACCTGGCCCATGCCGACGCCGACCGAGGCGCCGTCCTTGGCCAGCAGGATCGCGTTGGACTTGACGGCCCGGCAGGCCCGCCAGGCGAAGGCCAGCTCGGCCAGCTCGGCCGCGGGGAGCGCCTCGCCGGTGGCCAGCGTCCAGTTCGCCGGGTCGTCCCCCTCGGCCTGCACCCGGTCGGCGTCCTGGAGCAGCACGCCGCCGGAGATCGGGCGCATCTCCTGGCGGTTGGCCGGGGCGTCGGGGGCGACCAGCACCCGGATGTTCTTCTTGCGGGCCAGCACCTCGACCGCGCCGTCCTCGTAGCCGGGGGCCACGACGACCTCGGTGAAGATCGGGGCGATCTGCTCGGCCAGCTCGACGGTGACCGGGCGGTTGACCGCGATCACGCCGCCGTACGCGGAGACCGGGTCGCACTCGTGCGCCTTGCGGTGCGCCTCGACGACGTCGGCGCCGGTCGCGATGCCGCAGGGGTTGGCGTGCTTGATGATCGCGACGGCCGGCTCGGCGTGGTCGTACGCGGCGCGGCGGGCGGCGTCGGTGTCGACGTAGTTGTTGTACGACATCTCCTTGCCGTGCAGCTGCTGCGCGCCGGCCAGGCCGCCCGTGCCGTCGCTGTACAGCGCGGCGCCCTGGTGCGGGTTCTCGCCGTAGCGCAGCACGTTCTGCCGCTCCCAGGTGGCGCCGAGGAACTCGGGGAAGCCCGCGGCGGAGCCGCTGGTGCTCGCAGCGTCGCTGGGAGCGTAGCCGGCCTCGAACCAGGAGGCCACGGCCACGTCGTAGGCGGCGGTGTGGGCGAACGCGGCACCGGCCAGGCGCTTGCGGGTGGCCAGGTCGAAGCCGCCCTCGCGAACGGCCGTCAGCACGTCGTCGTAGCGGGCCGGATCGACGACCACGGCCACCGACGGGTGGTTCTTGGCGGCTGCGCGGACCATGCTCGGGCCGCCGATGTCGATCTGCTCGACGCACTCGTCCGGGGTGGCGCCGGACGCAACGGTGGCCTTGAACGGGTAGAGGTTCACCACGACCAGGTCGAAGGGCTCGACACCGAGCTCGGCCAGCTGCGCGCGGTGCGACTCCAGGCGCAGGTCGGCGAGCACGCCGGCGTGCACGCGGGGGTGCAGCGTCTTCACGCGCCCGTCCAGGCACTCCGGGAAGCCGGTCAGCTCGGATACCTCGGTCACCGGGACGCCGGCGGCGGCGATCCGGCCGGCGGTGGAGCCGGTGGAGACGATGGCGACCCCGGCGGCGTGCAGGCCCTGGGCCAGCTCCTCCAGACCGGTCTTGTCGTACACGCTGATCAGCGCGCGACGGATCGGACGGATGTTCTCCGAAACGGGGGGCGTGGTGGAGCTGGCAGTCATGCCGGGATCCATACCTTTCGGTCCTCGATGCGGTGACCTTCGCGGGCCAGCCGGCCCACGACGTCGACGAGCAGCTTGCGCTCGACAGTCTTGATGCGCTCGTGCAGCGCTTCGCCGCCATCGGCGTGGTCGGCGTCGACGACCTCGACGACGCCCTGCGCGATGATCGGCCCGGTGTCCACGCCGGCGTCGACCAGGTGGACGGTGCAGCCGGTGACCTTCACCCCGTACGCGAGCGCGTCGGTGACGCCGTGGGCGCCGGGGAAGGCGGGCAGCAGTGCGGGGTGGGTGTTGACGATCCGCCCGGCGAAGGCCGCGATGAACTCGGGGCCGAGGATCTTCATGAAGCCGGCCGTGACCACCAGGTCCGGCCGGTGGGCGGCGACGGAGGCGGTCAGCGCGCGGTCCCAGTCGGCTCGGTCCGCGAAGTCCGTGACGCGGTGGACGAAGGTCGGCAGGCCCGCCTTCTCGGCGCGGTCGAGGCCGGCGATGCTGTCCCGGTCCGCGCCCACGGCCACGATCTCGGCGCCGTACGCCGGATCGGCGACGGCGTCGATCAGCGCCTGGAGGTTGGTGCCGGAGCCGGAGACCAGCACCACCAGGCGGGCCGGTCCGGGCGTACGGGGCGGGAAGAGCTGAGCGGGGGCGGCGGCCACTGCGCGATTCTCCGTAGGTCGGGCGCCGTCCGCTGGTACGTCCACCGGTGGTGGGGCCACTACGAACGGCAGGTCGAGCGAAGGGGAACACCAGGAGAACCCGCCGTGACGCGGGCCCCGGGGAACCTATCTGAGCTGCTGACCGTCACCACGATAACGGCTGGTCGGAGGGCCCCCGCACTCTGCTGACGGCGCTACGCGCGTAGTTGAGACGGGGATCTCCTCGGGCCCGCCGAACCGGAGTTGCGCACGGCCCGTGCGGGTACGGGCAGGCCCCCGCCGGGCCCTCGAACGCTTGCGGGATCATTGGGACGCGGGAGACCGCTCCGACGCGCGACCCTCCGAACGAGCCACGACCGAAGCCCCGACCGAAGCCCCGACCGAAGCCCCGACCGAGAAGGAACGGCTGAACCCATGAGCAGCGGCGACGAGACCGACGAGCGCAACCCCTTCGCGCCGCCGCCGGCGGACGCCCCGGACCAGCCGTGGCGTCCGCGCAGCCCCTGGCCCGGCCAGGGCCCCGACGGCAACGGCGGTGAGGGCGGTCAGGGCGGCCAGGGCGGCGACCGTCCGCCGTTCCCGCCGCCGTGGGGCCAGGGCGTCGGCGACGGCCGCCCCGGCCGGGGCCCGCAGGCCCCGCAGCCGCCCCGGCTCGACCCGACCGACCCGAGCCACCGCAAGGCCCGCAACGCCGCGCTGGCCGGGCCGTTCGCGCTGGTCTGCCTGTTCGCCGGCTTCCACTGGATCGCGCTGCTGGTCGGAGTGCTCGGCATCGCCTGGGGCATCGGCGCGCTGCGGGCGAAGCGGCCCGCCACGGCGGCGGCCGCGGGCGGCCCCGTCGGGATACCGGCGCCTAACCCGCTCACCCCGGCCGCGCTCGCCGGGATCCTCACCGGCGCGATGACCGTGGTGGTCGCCACCTCGGTCATAGGGCTCGGCTACTACTACCAGGACTACGTGACCTGCGTGCGGGACTCGCTGACCAACGTCGGGGCCGAGAACTGCGACCGGTACGCCCCGCAGTGGTACGTGGACTTCACCGGGAACGCCGAGTAGCCGCCGGTTCAACCGGTAGGGCGACGCGGCCCGGACAGCCGCAGTACGAGAGCGTGGGTACGGGCGCGCAGCTCCAGCGCGCTCCGGCGTCCCCGGAGCGCGAGCCGGGCGGACGCGCCCCGCCCGGCGGCCGTGCCCCCGGCACCGGCGGCGGACCCGGCGTCGCCCGGATGCGTCACGTCCTCCGCGTGCTCGACGTCGTCCGCGTACACGTCATCACCCGCGTACACGACGGCCGCCGGGCCGAGTGCGCGGTGGCGGACCAGTAGGGCGCCCGGTACGGCCACCGCGGCGAGCCAGCCCGCCGCCGCCAGGCCCGTCCACCACGGCACCGGTCCCAGCCGGGCCATCCGCCCGGCCGCCAGCGCCCCGCCGGACAGCCAGCCCAGCGCCGTCGCCCCGGCGCCGAGCAGCAGCGCGGCCGCCAGGGCCGCGACCGCCGTCGCGGCGGGCGGCCAGGGGCCGGCACCGGCCGGGGAGCGGCGACCCCCTGCCGCCCGGCCGAGCAGGACCGCGGGCGCCAGCCCCGCCAGCAGCGGCAGCAGCAGCGCCGCCAGCCGCCAGCCGCCCGGGCCCTCCTGGGGCAGCAGGGCGAACAGCGGGAACTCCGGCACCGCGCCGAGCCGCGTACCGCCCGGCGACACCAGCGTCCCGGCACCGACCTCGAAGCCCGGGCCCAGCGCGTACGCCGCTCCCCACAGCACCGCGTTCGGCAGCAGCACCACGGTGAGCATCAGCAGCCCGGACAGCGCCGCGGGCCCGCGCCCGAGCAGCGCCATCCCCCGCCCTCCGCCGGTCACCGCGTCCAGCGCCGCGGCCGCCGCCACCAGCAGCCCGCCCGTCGCGACCAGCCCCGCCCCGGCCGCGGCGGCCGCCCGGCACACCACGGACACCCCGCCGACCGGCCGCCAACCCGGCGGGAGCCGGTCGAACAGGAACTCGATCCCGACGGCCTCCGGCCGCAGGCGCCGTACGGACCGGACGCCCGCGGCCGTCGACAGCCCGGCGAGCAGTCCCACCACCAGCAGGTCCGGCAGCACCCGGCTGCGGAACAGCCCGGCACCCGCGCAGTGCAGCGCCACCACGACCGCCACCGCGCAGTACCCCGTCCACAGCGCCACCGGGCCGCCCCAGCGCGAACGCAGGCCGCGCCGCGCCGCCACCCCGGCGCCCGCCCGGTACAGCAGCACCACGACCAGGGCGCCGAGCAGCAGCGGAGTGACGGTCAGCGGGGCGTCGGCACCGCCGCGCAGCACCGGCGCGCCGTGCCCGAGCAGCCAGAGCGCGCCCGCCAACCGGGTGGCACCGGCCGCGTCCGAGTCCGCGTACGGCGTCGCCACCCAGAGCCCGAGCACCGGAACCCCGACCATCGCCAGACCGACCAGCGCCGTCCGCACCCCCGTCAACAGGTCGGCCACCACGGGGCGTCCACCCGGTTCGCCCGGCACCTCCAGGAGCGGACGGCCCATCAGCTGCGTCATGTGCCTCATGGTGCCAAGGCGACTCGCCATGCTCCGTGAACCGGCAAACCGCCGCCGTGTCCCAGATTATTGTCTTATGCGCCTTTTCAGACCCCACCCCCAAGCCGCCGCCGCCCCGGCCCGGAGCGTCTGATGACCACGCCACCCACCCGTGTCCCCGACCCACTGCGGAAACTGACCCCCCGTGAGGCGGAAGCCCTCTCCCACCTCGCCGCCGGGCACGGCCTCGACCACACGGCCGCCGCACTCGGCGTCACTCCCACGACCGCCCGCAGTTATCTCCACCGGGCTCTGCGCAAACTCGGCTGCCCCACCGAAGCCGCCGCCATCGCCCTCCTCAGAACCGCACCCCCCGTCAGCCCGGGCAGGCGCCCCGCGGCCGACCCCGCCGACCCCGACCGCGCGCGAGTGGCCCCCACAGCCCCGGGAGAACGCAGCGGCATGACGCAGACCAGCCCGACCCGGACCCCGGTCCCCGCAGGGCCCGACTCCGGCGCCGCCCCCTCCCCCGGCCGTCCGGCCGGGGGGCGGCCGCGCCGCGGCAGCGACACCCCGAAGAAGAGCGGGCGGGGCGCACCCGTCGGCTCCGGGGAGACGGCCGGGGCCGCGCCGAAGCCGGCCCCCGCCCCCGTCCCGGCACCCGCTCCCGCCGAGTCGCCCTCCTCCCCCGCCGAGCGTGGCCCGGGGGCACCCGCCGCCCCGGAGACCACCGACCCCCGGGAGCGGATCAGTCGGGCGCTCACCGAGGCGGGGGCCGGGCGGGACCTGTCGGAGGCCTTCGAGGAGCTGTACGAGGGCGCGCACACCCGCCTGGTGCAGCAGGTGTTCCTGCTGACGGCGTGCCGCCACCGGGCGGTGCACTGTGTGCGGCTCGCCTTCGGGCAGGCCCGGCGGGACTGGGGCGGGGTGGTCGGGTCCGGGGATCCGGAGGGCTGGGTACGGGTGCGGGCGTGCGAGCTGGCGCTGTCGCCGTGGCGCCGGGGCGGGCCGCGGCGGGTGCACGCGTGGACGCTGCCGCACCGGCGGATCCGGGTGCGGCCGGCGGACGAGGCGCAGTCGGTGCTGCCGGACCACGACCGGCTGACCGACCGGGACAAGGCCCTGCTGAGGGCGCTGCGGCGGCTGTCGCGCCCGCAGCGCCGGGCACTGGTGCTGCACGACGGGCTGGGCCTGCCGGCGGCGGCGGTCGCGCTGGAAGTGGAGTCGACCCTGGCGGCGGCCGAGGGGCGGGTGTGGGCGGCCCGGGCGGCGCTGGCGCAGTGGGTGCCCGAACTGGTGGGGCCGGATCCCGGGGCGCCGGGCTTCGCGGACGGCCTGAGCGGGCTGTTGCACCGGGCGGCGGTGCGGGGCTGTCCGGCGCCGCACCGGGCGCCGGTGCCGGTGCTGCGGGCCCGGCACCGGCTGTGGACGGCGAGCCGGACGGGCGCGGCGGTGCTGCTGACGGCCGCGGTGGGCGGGGCGGTGCTGGTGACGCTCGCCGGGATGCGCCCGGCGGAGCTGTTCCAGCGGCCGGAGCAGCCGGTGCCCGTGCTGTGCGTGCCGGCCCCGACCGCGGAGGTGCCGAAAGCCGGTGTGCCCCTGCTGCCGGGCGGGGCGCCGAACGGCATCACCAGCCTGTGGTGCAGTCCGACGCCGGGCCTGGCGGCAGTGGTGGCGGCCCCGCAGCCGCAGGCGATCGCACGCTGGGAGCTGCCGGTGGCGGCCCGGGGTGCGGCGCCGCCCCCGCAGCGGAACCCGGCGGCCTGCCCGGCGTGGTCCCCGCTGCCGTGCGTCGCGGGGCCCCGGCGCTGAAACGGCGAGCGCCCCCGCCCACGAGGGGCGGGGGCGCTCACAGCGCGGGTGACCTGGGTCAGCCGGCGATGATCTCGCGAGCCAGGCGGGCGGTCTCGGACGGCGTCTTGCCGACCTTGACACCGGCGGCCTCAAGGGCCTCCTTCTTCGCCTGGGCGGTGCCCGAGGAGCCGGAGACGATGGCGCCGGCGTGGCCCATGGTCTTGCCCTCGGGGGCGGTGAAGCCCGCGACGTAGCCGACGACCGGCTTGGTGACGTGCTCGGCGATGTAGGCCGCGGCACGCTCCTCGGCGTCGCCACCGATCTCACCGATCATGACGATGATCTCGGTCTCCGGGTCCTCCTGGAAGGCCTTGAGGGCGTCGATGTGGGTGGTCCCGATGACCGGGTCACCGCCGATGCCCACGGCCGAGGAGAAGCCGATGTCGCGCAGCTCGTACATGAGCTGGTAGGTCAGGGTGCCGGACTTCGAGACCAGGCCGATCTTGCCGGAGGTGGTGATGTCGGCCGGGATGATGCCGGCGTTCGACTGTCCGGGGCTGATCAGGCCGGGGCAGTTCGGGCCGATGATCCGGGTCTTGTTGCCCTTCGAACCGGCATACGCCCAGAAGGCGGCGGTGTCGTGCACCGGGACGCCCTCGGTGATGACGACGGCCAGCGGGATCTCGGCGTCGATGGCCTCGACGACGGCGGCCTTGGTGAAGGCCGGCGGCACGAAGAGGACCGAGACGTCGGCGCCGGTCTTCTCCATGGCCTCGGCGACGGAGCCGAAGACCGGGATCTGGGTGCCGTCGACGTCGACGGTGGTGCCGGCCTTGCGCGGGTTGACGCCGCCGACGATCTGGGTGCCGGAGGCGAGCATGCGGCGGGTGTGCTTCATGCCCTCGGCGCCGGTCATGCCCTGGACGATGACCTTGCTGTCCTTGGTAAGGAAGATAGCCATGGTGTTAAGTCCCCTTCCTTACTTGTTGGCCAGCTCGGCGGCGCGGTCGGCCGCACCGTCCATGGTGTCCACGCGCTGGACCAGCGGGTGGTTGGCGTCGTCGAGGATCTTGCGACCCAGCTCCGCGTTGTTGCCGTCCAGGCGGACGACCAGCGGCTTGGTGACGTTCTCGCCCTTGCTCGCGAGGAGCTCCAGGGCCTGCACGATGCCGTTGGCGACCGCGTCACAGGCGGTGATGCCGCCGAAGACGTTGACGAAGACCGACTTGACGTCGGGGTCGCCGAGGATGATCTCCAGGCCGTTCGCCATGACCTCGGCGGACGCGCCGCCGCCGATGTCGAGGAAGTTGGCGGGCTTGACGCCGCCGTGCTTCTCACCGGCGTAGGCGACCACGTCGAGGGTGCTCATGACGAGGCCCGCGCCGTTGCCGATGATGCCGACCTGGCCGTCGAGCTTGACGTAGTTCAGGCCCTTGGCCTTGGCGGCGGCCTCCAGCGGGTTGGCCGCGGCCTTGTCCTCCAGCGCCTCGTGCTCGGGCTGGCGGAAGTCGGCGTTCTCGTCCAGGGAGACCTTGCCGTCAAGCGCGATGATCTTGCCGTCACCGGACTTGATCAGCGGGTTGACCTCGACGAGGAGGGCGTCCTCGGCGATGAAGACCTTCCACAGCTTCTGCAGGACCTCGGCGACCTGGTCGGCGACCTCGGCCGGGAACTTCGCCGCGGCGACGATCTCGGCGGCCTTCTCCGGGGTGCAGCCCTCGTTGGCGTCGACCGGGATCTTGGCGAGCGCGTCGGGGTTCTGCTCGGCGACGACCTCGATCTCCACGCCGCCCTCGACGCTGGCCATGGCCAGGAAGGTGCGGTTGGTGCGGTCCAGCAGGAACGAGACGTAGTACTCGTCCTTGATGTCCGCGGTCTGGGCCAGCATCACCTTGTGAACGGTGTGGCCCTTGATGTCCATGCCGAGGATCTGCTCGGCCTTGGCGACGGCGTCGGCCGGGTCGGCGGCGAGCTTGACGCCACCGGCCTTGCCTCGGCCACCCACCTTCACCTGAGCCTTGACGACGGCACGGCCGCCGAAGCGCTCCGCGATGGCGGCAGCGTCTGCGGCGGTCTCGATGACATCGCCGTCAAGCACGGGCACGCCGTGCTTGGCGAAGAGGTCCCTCGCCTGGTACTCGAACAGGTCCACGTGTTTGTCCTTGTTCGTGGTCGCGGATTGTGTCTCTACGAGCGTGCCACGGCAGGATCTTCGCTGCGGGTCGTCGGGGCGGTGCGGGTACGCAGAGGTACGGCCTTGCGGCCCACACAGCCACGGGCGCACACGTCAATCAACACGCGCGTCACGTCCGTCTGGCAGGTTATCCCCGTGGGACGGGCGTGTTTCGCCCGGGGCCTGCCCGTCTTGGGTGAGAACCGTCACAGATCAGCCCCTGGGTGCCGGACGGGACCGCGGCCCGTCGAGCGAGTGATTCACACGTTCGAGTGAAGTTGCGCCTCCCCCCGGTCGACGCCCTTGACCAGGTGCTCCGGGATCGGACGCTTCTCGATCGCCGCAGCCATGATCTCCGGGAAGACGTCCGGGGTGCAGGCGAAGGCCGGGGCGCCGAGCGCGGCCAGGGCCGCGGCGTGGGCGTGGTCGTAGGCCGGCGCGCCCTCGTCGGAGAGCGCGAGCAGGGCGATGAACTGGACGCCGGCCGCCTTCATCGCGGCGACCCGCCGCAGCATGCCGTCCCGGATGCCGCCCTCGTACAGGTCGCTGATCAGCACCACGATCGTCTCGGACGGCCGGGTGATCTTCGACTGGCAGTAGGCGAGCGCGCGGTTGATGTCGGTGCCGCCGCCGAGCTGGGTGGCGAACAGCACGTCCACCGGGTCGGTGAGCTGCTCGGTGAGGTCGACCACCGAGGTGTCGAAGACGACCAGCCGGGTGTCCAGGGTGCGCATCGAGGAGAGCACCGCGCCGAACACCGCGGAGTGGACGACCGAGGGTGCCATCGAGCCGGACTGGTCGACGCAGAGGATGACCTCCTTCTTCACCGCGCGCTGGGCCCGGGCGTAGCCGATCAGCCGCTCGGGCACCACGGTGCCGTGCTCGGGCAGGTAGTTCTTGAGGTTGGCCCGGATCGTCCGGTCCCAGTCGATGTCCCGGTGGCGCGGCCGGTTCACCCGGGCGCTGCGGTCGAGGGCGCCGCCCAGGGTGGCCCTGGCCCGGTCGGCGAGCCGGCGCTCCAGGTCGGCGACCACCTTGCCGACCACGGCCCGGGCGGTCTCCCGGGTGGTCTCCGGCAGTGCGTGCTTGAGCGACAGCAGGGTGCCGACCAGGTGCACGTCCGGCTCGACGGCCTCCAGCATCTCGGGCTCCAGCAGCAGCCGGTCCAGGCCGAGCCGGGTGATCGCGTCCTGCTGCATCAGCTGGACGACGGTGGACGGGAAGTACTCCCGGATGTCGCCCAGCCAGCGGGCCACCTGCGGGGCCGAGCCGCCCAGCCCGGCGCCGCGGCGGCCGCCGCGGCCCGTACGGGCGCCCTCGTCGGGGGCGCCCCGGTAGAGCGCGGCGAGGGCGCCGTCCATCGCGGCGTCGCGGCCGCGCAGGGTGCAGCCGGTGCCGTCGGCCTCGCCGCCGAGCACCAGGCGCCAGCGGCGCAGCCGTTCGTCGGTCGTGGTCGCCATCTCGTCCTCTCCTTCGACCGGGGTCAGGTGTTGCGGCCGGCGGGCCGGCGGGGGATCTCCGGGTGGACGCCGAGCAGCAGGGCCAGCACCGGGACGGCCGCGTCGGCGCGGTCCCGGTCGAGTTCGCCGGCCGTCCCGGGGGCCGCCGGGGCCGCGCCGAGCGGACCGGCCGCGACCCGGGCTCCGATGGTGGTGCGCACGCCCGCCTCCAGCCCGGCGAAGGTGCGCCGCAGCAGCGGCAGCACGTCGGTGAACACCTCGTCGCCGACGCCGCCGAGCCACTCGTCCAGCAGGGCGAGCAGCCTGGGGTCGTGCAGCAGCAGGGCGCCGCCGCCGGTGAGGAAGCCCTCGACCCAACCGGCCGCGTCGGCCGGGGCGTTGGCGACGGACAGCACCAGGCCCAGCCGTCGGCCGGCCTCCTCGGAGTCGAGCCGGCCGTCGTCCAGCAGCAGACGGACGGCGCGGCCGCGCAGCAGCCCGGGCGCGCCGGTGGCCGGCCCGCCGGCGGGCTCGCGGCGGGCCAGCGAACCCAGGGCGGCGGCCCAGCGGTCGGCCAGCCCGCCGATGTCGGTGCCGGTACCGGTACCGGTACCGACATCGGAGGCGTCCGGGTCGAGCAGGGCGATCGCGCCGTGCACCTCGTCGATCCGGGCGCGCATCGCCGCCGCGCTCTCGGCGTCCAGCCCGACGCAGGCGGGCGGCAGTCCGACGCAGACCCGTTCGGCCAGGCCCGCCGCGGCCCGGGCCAGCGCGCCGTGGCCGGTCCCCCGCACGTCGCCGTAGCGCAGCGCGCGGACCAGCGCGGGCAGCGCGGCCGCCAGGTGCGCGACATCGGTGTCCAGGGCCGCGCAGTCGGCGAGCACCCGCATCACGGCGGGCAGCGCGCCGGACAGCCCGGCCAGCAGGCAGGTCTCCACCAGGCCGGTCAGCTCGGCGAGTTCGACGGCGGCCCGGGCGGTGCCGACCGCCTTGCCGACGGCGGCCTCCTCGACGGTGGTGCCCCACTGGGCGGCCTCGGCGATCCGGACCGCGAACTCGGGCTGCCAGCACAGCCGCCAGCTCTCCCGGAACGTCCCGGTGGAGTTGACCGTCGAGCGGGCCGGCACGCCCCACTCGACGCCCAGCAGCCGCAGCCTGTGCAGCAGCCGGGAGCGGGCGGCGTCGGTGTCCTTGCGCAGGTCGAGGTCGAGGTCCCGGGGCGCGGCGTCGGGCTTGAGCCGCAGCGAGCGCTGCAGTCGGGCCAGGTCGCGCTGGAGCGGCACCGCCGGTGCGGCGTCCGGCACTTCGCCGAGGGCGTCGCCGACCACCAGGCGCTCCCGGACGAGTTCCAGGGCGACGTCCGAGCCCTCGCAGAGCACCGCCCGGACGGCGTCCAGGGTCTCGGTCAGCCCGGCGAGCGGGCGGCCGCGCATCACGGCCAGGGTCTCGGCGAGCCGGACCGCCTCGATCACGTGGGCGGAGGAGACCGGGTGGTCCTCGGCGCGCAGCAGCTCGGCGGCCCGGGTGAGCCAGCGCGGCACCGGGTCGCCCTCGGCGGTGAACAGGTGGTGGTACCAGCCGGGCGACCGGACGCCCGCACCGTAGCCGGTGGCCTGGGAGAGCCGGCGGTGCGTCCACGGGATCCAGGTGATGTCCACCCGGACCTTCCTCGGCAGGCCGGCGAGCAGCGCCCGGTCGTGGGCGACGGTCGGCATCGTCTCCAGCGCGGGGACGTGGAAGGCCCCGCAGACCACGGCGATCCGGCGGTGCCCGGCACGGCGGGCGGCGCGGATCTGCTGGCGCATGTGGGCCTCGCGCAGCTGGTCCCGGCGGGACTCGCCGAGGCCCTCCGCGCGCAGCGCGCCCATCGCCTCGGCGACGGCGGCGAACGGCGCCAGCGCGTCCGCACCGGGGGCGCGGTGCTCGACCACGTCCTCCCACCAGCGCTCCGGGTCGTCGTGGCCGGCGGCCTCGGCGAGCAGCGCCAGCGGGTCGGCCGGCAGCCCGTCGGGCCCGGCCGCGTCCTCACCCTCGTCGTCGCCGTCGTCCGTGGACGGCGCGAAGCCGTACCCGGCGGGCAGGTCGATGAAGCGGACCGGAAGGTCGTGGTCCACGGCGTGGCGGATCGCGACCCACTCCGGGGAGAACTCTGCGTACGGCCAGAACGCCGCCTTCGCCGGGTCGTCCACCGCGTGGGCGAGCAGGGCGACCGGTGGCACCAGGTCCTTCTCGGCGGCGAGGTGGACGACGGCGTCGGCCTCCGCCGGGCCCTCGATCAGCACCGCGTCCGGCCGCCACTGCGCCAGCGCGGCGGCCACCGCCCGGGCCGAGCCCGGGCCGTGGTGCCGGATGCCCAGCAGGGCGACCTCGGCGTCCGTCATGCCGTCACCTCGCGTGCGGCGCGGTAGAAGTCCTTCCAGCCGTCGCGCTCGCGCACCACCCCTTCGACGTACTCGCGCCACACCGCCCGGTCGGCCACCGGGTCGCGGACGACCGCGCCGAGGATGCCGGCCGCCACGTCCCCGGCGCGCAGCACGCCGTCGCCGAAGTGGGCGGCCAGGGCCACGCCGTTGGTCACCACCGAGATCGCCTCGGCGGTCGAGAGGGTGCCGCTCGGGGTCTTGACCTTCGTCCGGCCGTCCACGGTGAGGCCGGCCCGCAGCTCTCGGAAGACCGTCACCACGCGCCTGATCTCCTCGGCGCCGCCGGGCAGTTCGGGCAGGTCGAGGGAGCGTCCGAGCTGGTCGACCCGGCGGGTGACGATGTCGACCTCCTCGTCCAGCGAGCCCGGAAGCGGCAGCACCACGGTGTTGAAGCGGCGGCGCAGCGCACTGGACAGCTCGTTGACGCCGCGGTCGCGGTCGTTGGCGGTGGCGATCACGTTGAAACCGCGCACGGCCTGGGTCTCGCTGCCCAACTCCGGCACCGGCAGCGTCTTCTCCGACAGGATGGTGATCAGACTGTCCTGCACGTCGGCCGGGATGCGGGTGAGCTCCTCGATCCGGGCGAGCTTGCCGTCCGCCATCGCCCGCATCAGCGGCGAGGGCACCAGGGCGTCCCGGCTGGGGCCGCGGGTGAGCAGCTGGGCGTAGTTCCAGCCGTACCGGACGGCCTCCTCCGGGGTCCCGGCGGTGCCCTGCACCAGCAGTGTGGAGTCGCCGCTGACCGCGGCCGCGAGGTGTTCGGACACCCAGGTCTTCGCGGTGCCGGGAACGCCGAGCAGCAGCAGCGCCCGGTCCGTCGCCAGGGTGGTGACGGCGACCTCGACGACGCGGCGCGGGCCGATGTACTTGGGGGTGATCCGGGTGCCGTCCGGCAGCTCTCCGCCGAGCAGGTACGTCGCCACGGCCCACGGCGAGAGCTTCCAGCGCTCGGGGCGGGGACGGTCGTCCTGGGCGGCCAGCGCGGCCAGTTCACCGGCGAAGGCGTCCTCGGCGTGCTGCCGCAGAACGTCGGTCATCGGGGGCTCCTTCGGGTCGGCCGCGGGGCACACGGATGCCCGGGCGGCAGGGTCGTCGGGGGGAGCCAGGTCGGCGTCCCGGCCTGTGGGAACCACCTTGCAACGTGCCACTGACAACGGCCGGCCCGTTCCGGACGGTCAGTCAGCCGCTGTCAGTGCCCCCGCCTACCGTCGGTCGCATGGAGGAACGCTGGAGCACCGAACACGTCCTGTCCCTGGCACCTGACGCCGCGTCGCAGAAGGCCGCGGGCAAGCTGTCCTCGTCCGCGCCCTGGTCCGGGGCGGGCACCGACGGCGCCGCGCTCTGGGGCGAGTGCCGGGGCAGCGGCCGCACGCCGTACCGCACCGTGATCGAACTCGCCACGCCCGCCTACCAGTGCAGCTGCCCCAGCCGGAAGTTCCCGTGCAAGCACGCGCTCGGGCTCCTCCTGCTGTGGAGCGGTGCCCCCGAGGCCGTACCGGCCGCCGAGCCCGCCGACTGGGCGGCCGAGTGGCTCCGGGCCCGTCGCGAGCGCGCCGAGAAGCGCGCGGCGCCCCCGGCCGACCCGGAGGCCGCCCGCCGCCGGGCCGAACGGCGCGGAGCCCGGGTCTCGGCCGGGGCGGCAGAGCTCCGGCTGCGCCTGGCCGACCGGATCCGGCACGGCCTCGCCGACCAGTCCACGGCCGGGCCCTGGGAGGAGGTCGCGGCCCGGATGGTCGACGCCCAGGCCCCCGGACTGGCGACCCGGGTACGGGAGTTGGACACGCTGCCGGAGGAGCGGCTGCTGGAGGAGTACGCGATGCTCCACCTGCTGGCCACCGCCGCCACCCGGATCGACGAACTGCCGCCCGAGCTGGCCGCCACCGTCCGCGCCCGGGTCGGCTACACCCTGGACGCCGCCGAGGTGCTCGCCGGGCCGACCGTCCGGGACCGCTGGCTGGTGCTCGGCAGCCGCACTGTGCCGATGGAAGGAGGCTCCGACGAACGGCTCACCACCCGCCGGGTCTGGCTGCGCGGTGCCAAGACCGGCCGCCCCGCCCTGCTGCTGGCCTTCGGCCGTCCCGGCCAGGCCCCCGAGCTCACCCTGCCCACCGGCCACCTGCTGGAGGCCGAACTCGCCTACCACCCCGGCGCCCGCCCGCTGCGCGCCGCGCTCGGCACCCGCTACGGCGCCCCCGAGGCCGGCCCGGCCGCCCCGCCCGCCGGACTCACCGTCGCCGAGGCGGTCGCCGGGTACGGCACCGCGGTGGCCGACGACCCGTGGCTGGACAGCTGGCCGACGGTGCTCTCCGGGGTCGTCCCGGTCCGCACCCCGGACGGCTGGCACCTGACGGACGGCCACCACACCGTCGGCATCCGCCCCTCGGCCGTCCCGGAGGCGGCACTGTGGCGGCTGGTCGCGGTCTCCACCGGCCGCCCGCTGACGGTCTTCGGCGAGTACGGCCACCAGGGCTTCGCCCCGGTCACCGCCTGGTCCGCCGAGCACCGCCCGGTCGGCCTCACTTCCGCATAGGAGAGACCACGATGACGATCACCCAGGACCCGTGGGAGCCCCTGCGGACCAGCGCCCTGCTCGGCACCGACCGGCGCCCGCTCCCGGCCACCGCGCTGCCGCTCGCCGAGGCCGTGGACGTGTCCGACCCGGCCACCGCCCTGCTGGAGCTGGCCGCGTTGGCCACCGTGCGCCGCCGGGCCGGCGCCCTGCCCGTACCGGCCGACGGGCCGCCCGGGCCGCCCGCGCCCGAGGACCCCCGGCCCGAGATGCCGGAGGCCGCCGCCCGCCGGCTGGCCGTCCTGCTCGCCGGGCGCACCGGCGGCAACGGCGGTGCCGGCGGCACCCTGGCCAACCTCGCCGAGCTGCTGCCGCAGTGGCTCACCACCGCCCGGTTCAAGGGCCTGCGGCCGCCCGCCGCGCTGATACCCGCGCTGCTCGACGCCGCCCGCGCGCGCAGCGAACTGCGCGGCGACGCCGTCGCGCTGGCCGGTCCGGTGGGCCGCTGGCTGGCCTCGCAGAACCCGGACTGGCGGTTCGTGCTGCGCACCGCCGCCCCCGAGCCGGACCACCGGCCGGACGACCTCTCCGACCACCGGCTGTGGCACGAGGGCCTGTTCGCCGAGCGGGTCACCCACCTCACCCTGCTGCGCCGCCGGGACCCGGCCGCCGGGCTGGAGCTGCTGCGCAGCACCTGGTCCACCGAGCGCGCCGAGGACCGGCTGCTCTTCCTGGACGCCCTGCAGGACGGCCTCTCCCCCGCCGACGAACCCTTCCTGGAGGCCGCCCTGGGCGACCGCAGCAAGAACGTCCGCGCGACCGCCGCCGAGCTGCTCTCCACGCTGCCCTCCTCGGCGCTCGCCCGGCGGATGGCCGGGCGGGCCCGGGCCGCCGTCCGGCTGGCCGACGGCGGCACCCACCTGCTGGTCACCCCGCCCGTCGAGTGCGACGAGCGGATGCAGCGCGACGGCATCGCCCCCAAGTCCCCCACCGGGCGCGGCGAACGGGCCTGGTGGTTCGGCGAGGTGGTGGCCGCCGCGCCGCTGGCGCTCTGGGCGGAGAGCACCGGGCTGACGCCCGAGCAGCTGCTCGCCCTGCGGGTCGGCGACAGCGTGGACGAGACCAGCAGCAGCTGGGCGGACGACCTGCGCGAGGCCTGGGCGCGCGCCGCCGTGCGCCAGCACGACGCCGACTGGGCCCGGGCGCTGCTCGGCCCGGCACCCGTACCGCCGGCCCGCGGCGCCGGCCGGATCCGTGGCGCGCGCGTCACCGGTGCCCCTTCCAAGCTGCTGGCCGTGCTGCCGTCCGAGGAGCGGGCCGCCTGGACGGCCGCCTTCGTCGAGGTGCACGGCCTGGGCGACGCCTTCCAGCTGCTCGGCGCCTGCGCGACCCCGTGGACGCCTCCGCTGTCCACCGCGGTGGTGACGGCGCTGGCCCGGGCCGCGGCCTCCGGCGCCTACCCGTGGAGCCACAGCGGGGTGCTCGGGATGACGGAGCGCGCGCTCGCGCCGGAGACGGCCGCCGCGGTGGAGGAGCTGGCCGCTGACGCCTCGCCCGACTCGGCCTGGTCGGAGACCTTCGCCCGGCTGGCCGGGACGCTGCGCTTCCGGGCCGCGATGCTGAACGAGCTGACGGGCTGACGAACTCACGGGCCGACGAACTCACGATTCGACGAACTCACGGACCGGGAACGGCCGAGCGGGCCGGTCCACGACGGACCGGCCCGCTCAGCGACTCCCGACGATCAGCCGGCCGCGCGCAGGTTGGCCTCGACCCAGGCGACGACGTCCCGGGTGGGCGTGCCCGGGGTGAAGATGTCCGCGACGCCCATCGCCTTGAGCTCCGCGATGTCCTCGTCCGGGATGATCCCGCCGCAGAAGACCTTGATGTCCGCCGCGTCGCGCTCCTTCAGCAGCTCCAGCACCCGGGCGCACAGCGTCATGTGGGCGCCGGAGAGGATCGACAGCCCGATGCCGTCCGCGTCCTCCTGGATCGCGGTGTCGACCACCTGCTCGGGCGTCTGGTGCAGCCCGGTGTAGATGACCTCCATGCCGGCGTCGCGCAGGGCGCGCGCGATGACCTTGGCGCCACGGTCGTGACCGTCGAGCCCCGGCTTGGCGACCACCACACGGATCGGCCCCGACACACTCATCACTGCCTCCTGGACCTCGTCGTCCACCATCCGACCGGGCCTCGTGGGCCCACGGGCGCGGCTGACGCGGTTAACGCTCGATAACCAACCGACCTGAGGGGAGATTAGCGCCACCCGGCCCGGTTGGCCGCGCCGCCTCCCAAGACGAGGGCAAAGTCACAGCCCCAGGCCTTGCTACCAGTGGGTATACCCCTCCGCGGACCCTTCGTACAGACCCGGCGCGCCCCCCGCCCGCCCCCTTGACAACCGGCGGTTTTTCCGGGGCGTCGGGGCTGGGACTACAGTCACCGCTGTTCACCTCACACGATGACGTGCCCGAGGCCCACCGAGGAGGCAGCCCCCGATGGCTCCCGAAGCAGCCGCCCGTCCGACCCGTGCGGAGCTGCGCCTCGCCGCCCGCGAGCAGTCCCGCGCCCAGCGCCGCGGCGCGGCCAAGGCGGCCACCCGGGCCGCGCTGTTCCGGGTCGCCCTTCCGTCGGTGGCCGCGCTCGGGGTCGCGGGGGCGGCGGGGGTCACGGTGGTGCAGGAGCAGGCCGACCGGGTGCCCTCGCAGGCATCGGCGGCCGACGCCCCGGACCGGACGGCCGCGCAGCAGGCCGCCCGACAGGCCGACGCCGACCAGGCCGCCCAGGCCTCGCGCGGCGACGCCCGCCAGCCGCTGAGCGGCGCCCAGCCGGGCGCCGGACAGGCCACCGCCACCCCGACCGCCCAGCCGACGGCCGAACCGGCCAAGCCCAAGGTGGTCATGCCGGTCGCCGAGCACGGCCTCGGCGAACTGTTCGGCGCGGCCGGGACCCACTGGATGAACCGGCACACCGGCATCGACTTCCCGGTGGACGGCGGTTCCGAGGTGTACGCCGTCACCGACGGCACGATCCGGACGCAGTGGAACCCGTTCTACGGCTACATGTCGATCCTGAAGATGCCGGACGGCACCGAGGCGTGGATGTGCCACCTGCGGGCGTACAAGGTCCGCAAGGGGCCGGTGAAGCAGGGCGACGTGATCGCGTACGTCGGCAGCAGCGGCAACAGCACCGGGCCGCACCTGCACTTCGAGATCAGGCCGCCGGGCAGCGGGCCGGTCGACCCGCTGCCCTGGTTCCTCTCGAACGGGCTGGACCCGCGTTAGGGCGGGTGACCGGCGCCGGTCAGAGCTTCTCGACCGGCGCGTAGCGCAGGACCAGCCGCTTGCGGCCGCCGGAACCGAAGTCCACCTCGGCCTGAGCGTTGTCGCCCACGCCCGTCACACCCGTCACCGTGCCCAGCCCGAAGGTGTCGTGGGTGACCCGGTCGCCGACCGCGAGCGCGACGACCTCGCGGTCCACGACCTTGCCGGCGCGCCGCGCCGACTGCCCCCAGCCCGCCTTCGGCGAAGCCGCCGCCGAGGAGCCGACGGAGCGCGAACTCCCGCCCCCGGACGAGGACTTGCCCCAGGACGAGCCCGAGGAGAAGCCGCGCTGGACCGGCGCCTGCGCGGCCCCCGTCCGCTTCCACTCGACCAGCGTCTCCGGGATCTCCTCCAGGAAGCGCGAGGCCGGGTTGTAGGCTGGCTGCCCCCAGGCGCTGCGCAGCACCGAACGGGTCAGGTAGAGCCGCTCGCGGGCACGGGTGAGCCCCACGTACGCGAGCCGGCGCTCCTCCTCCAGCTCCTTGGCCTGGTTGAGCGCCCGCATGTGCGGGAAGATCCCGTCCTCCATGCCGGTCAGGAAGACCACCGGGAACTCCAGGCCCTTGGCGGTGTGCAGGGTCATCATCGTGATGACGCCCTGCCCCTCCTCGTCCTCGTCCGGGCTCCCCCCCTCTGTCCCGTACTGCTTCGCATCCGGGAGCTGATCGGAGTCGGCGACCAGCGCGACCCGCTCCAGGAAGTCGGCCAGCGAGCCGACCGGCGGCGCGCCCTCGTCCCCGGCGTCCGGCCGCTCGCCCGGGTCCTGCTCGTACTCCAGCGCCACCGAGGCGAGCTCCTGGAGGTTCTCCACCCGGGTCTCGTCCTGCGGGTCGGTGGAGGCCTGGAGCTCGGCCAGGTAGCCGGTCTCCTCCAGGACGGCCTCCAGCACCGCCGCCGGGCCCGCACCCGACTCGACGACCTGGCGCAGCCCGGCCATCAGGGTGTTGAACTTCTTGACCGCGTTGGCCGAGCGCGCGGCCAGCCCGTACGCCTCGTCCACCCGCACCAGCGCCTGGGCGAAGGAGATCCGCTCCCGCGCGGCCAGCGCGTCGATCATCGCCTCGGCCCGCTCGCCGATGCCGCGCTTGGGCACGTTGAGGATCCGGCGCAGCGGCACGGTGTCCTCCGGGTTGGAGAGCACCCGCAGGTACGCCAGGACGTCCCGGACCTCCTTGCGCTCGTAGAAGCGCACCCCGCCGACCACCTTGTACGGCAGGCCGACCCGGATGAACACCTCCTCGAACACACGGGACTGGGCGTTGGTGCGGTAGAAGATCGCGACGTCGCCGGGCCTGGCCTCGCCCTTGTCGGTGAGCCGGTCGATCTCGTCGGCGATGAACTGGGCCTCGCCGTGCTCGTCGTCCGCGACGTAGCCGATGACCTTCTCGCCGTGCTCGCCGGCCGTCCAGAGCTTCTTCTCGCGCCGGTTGGCGTTGCGCTCGATGACGGCGTTGGCGGCGCTCAGGATGGTCTGGGTGGAGCGGTAGTTCTGCTCCAGCAGGATCGTGGTCGCGTTCGGGTAGTCCTCCTCGAACTGGAGGATGTTGCGGATGGTCGCGCCGCGGAAGGCGTAGATCGACTGGTCCGCGTCGCCGACCACGCACAGCTCGGCCGGCGGCACCTCGGCCAGCCGCCCGGCGGCCGGGTTCACGAAGTCCCCGTCCGCGGTGCGCCTGGGCGCCGCCGCGACGGACCCGCCCGTCAGCTCCCGGATCAGCATGTACTGGGCGTGGTTGGTGTCCTGGTACTCGTCGACCAGGATGTGCCGGAACCGGCGGCGGTAGTGCTCGGCGACGTCCGGGAAGGCCTGCAGCAGGTTCACCGTCGTCATGATGATGTCGTCGAAGTCCAGCGCGTTGGCCTCGCGCAGCCGCCGCTGGTAGAGCGCGTACGCCTCGGCGAGCTTCTTCTCCATCGGGTTGGCGGCCTGGTCGGCGAAGGTCTCCTCGTCGATCAGCTCGTTCTTGAGGTTGCTGACCTTCGCCGTGAAGGACTTCGGCGGGAACTGCTTCGGGTCCAGGTCGAGGTCGCGGCAGACCAGCGACATCAGCCGCTGGGAGTCGGCCGAGTCGTAGATTGAGAAGCTGGAGGTGAAGCCCAGCTGCTTGGACTCGCGGCGCAGGATGCGCACGCAGGCGCTGTGGAAGGTGGACACCCACATCGCCCGGGCGCGCGGGCCGACCAGCGCCTCGACGCGCTCGCGCATCTCGCCGGCCGCCTTGTTGGTGAAGGTGATCGCCAGGATCTCGCCGGGCTGCACGCCGCGGGCGCCCAGCAGGTGGGCGATCCGGTGGGTCAGCACCCGGGTCTTGCCGGAGCCCGCGCCGGCCACGATCAGCAGCGGCGAGCCGGCGTGCAGGACGGCCTCGCGCTGGGGGGCGTTCATCCCCTCCAGCAGCTGCGCCGGGTCCACCACCGTCCGGGCGGCGCCGTTGCGGTACCAGGCGTCCCGCTCGGCCTCCGCGGCGTGGTCGGTGTGGAACAGCCCCTCCGGGATCGCCTCCTCGTACGCGTCGTACGGGACCTCGTCCTCGTACGGCGGGGGCTCCTCGTCGATCGCGTCGGCGGGTACGGCGGGCTGCTTCGACCCGGCGGCGGGTGCCTCGAAACCGGGGAGCGGGAGGTCGTCAAAGAGGCTACTCATGGCACATCGAGTCTATGGCCACCCACCGACAAGCCCGCCCGGCCGGAGGAATCCGGCCGGGCGGGCCCGTCCCGGGGGTCAGACCAGGCGGCGGGCGGTGGCCCAGCGGGTGAGCTCGTGGCGGTTGCTGAGCTGGAGCTTGCGCAGCACGGCGGAGACGTGGCTCTCGACGGTCTTCACCGAGATGAAGAGCTGCTTGGCGATCTCCTTGTAGGCGTAGCCGCGGGCGATCAGCCGGAGCACCTCGCGCTCCCGCTGGGTGAGGCGGTCCAGGTCCTCGTCCACCGGCGGGGTGTCGGTGGCGGCGAAGGCGTCCAGCACGAAGCCGGCCAGCCGGGGCGAGAAGACCGCGTCGCCGTCGGCGATCCGGAAGATCGCGTCGACCAGGTCGGTGCCGGTGATGGTCTTGGTGACGTAGCCGCGCGCGCCGCCGCGGATGACGCCGATGACGTCCTCGGCGGCGTCCGACACGGACAGCGCGAGGAACTTCACCCCTCCCTGCTCGCCCATCACGCCGACCGAGCGGCGCAGCACCTCGACGCCGCCGCCGCCGGGCAGGTGGACGTCGAGGAGCACCACGTCGGGCCTGGTCTCGGCGACCACGCGGACCGCCGAGTCCACGTCGTCGGCCTCCCCCACCACGTCGATGCCGGTCACCTCGGTGCGGCCGATCTCGGCCCGGACCCCCGTCCGGAACATCCGGTGGTCGTCCACCAGGACGACCCTGGCCGTGCGCCCCCAGCCTTCGGCCGGGGGGACCCCCATCGGCGCTGCCTCAGTCATTCGTTCTCTCCATCTCCAGCTCGACCTCGGTCCCGCCGCCCGCCGCCGGCCGCACCCGAGCGGTGCCGCCGTGGCGCTTCATCCGGCCGATGATCGACTCCCGTACGCCCATCCGGTCCTCGGGCACCGTGTCGGGGTCGAAGCCGGGGCCGTGGTCGCGGACGAACACCGACACCGTCCTCCCCTCCACCTCGGCGTAGACCTGGACCGGTCCCCCGCCACCGTACTTGGCCGCGTTGACGGTCGCCTCCCTCGCGGCCTGGATCTGTGCCGCGATCCCCTCGTCCATCGGGCAGTCGCCGACGATCACCAGCTCGACCGGGACGCCGTGCCGGTCCTCGACCTCGGCGACGGCGGCCCGCAGGGTCTCCGCCATGGTGTCCGGCGCGGCCTCGGCGGCGGCCTCGGGGCGGTACAGCCACAGCCGCAGCTCGCGCTCCTGGGAGCGGGCCAGGCGCAGCACCTCCTTGGGGTCCTCGGCCCGACGCTGGATCAGGGTGAGGGTGTGCAGCACCGAGTCGTGGATGTGCGCGGCGATCTCGGCGCGCTCCTGGGCGCGGATGCGGGCGGTGCGCTCGGCACCGAGGTCCTGCCACAGCCGCAGGCCGTACGGGCCGAGCAGCACCAGCACCCCGGCCAGCACGGCCAGCGATGCCTGGACCACCGAGCCGAGGGTGGAGCCACTGCCCTGCATCGCGAGCAGCGCGATGGTACCGGCCACGGCGAGCAGCACGCCGGCGCCGACCCGGGTGTAGGCGCCGCGCCGCTTCTCGCCCTCCATGCCGAACCAGCGCTGCCAGCGCGAGTCGTCGGCCTGCCGCCAGACCAGCGCGACGCCGACGCCGATCGCCAGCAGCGGCCAGGTGTACGGCTTGGCGGTCTGCCAGCCGAGCACGTTCAGCAGGGCGATCAGGCCGATCACGAGCATGACCAGGGCGGCGAGCTGGCCGATGCCGCCCTGCCCGGTCCTGGCGGCGGGCCGCTTCCCGGCCCCGGCCTCGCCCTCGACGACGGGGGCCGCCGTGACCGGCTCGCCCTGGAGCGCGTGCTGGAGCAGTTCGCGCAGCCGGCCGATCCAGCCGCCGCCGGGCTTGGTCAGCGGCGTGCCGGGCCGCAGCCACGGCGAGGTGGGGACGTAGACGCCGTTGACGTTCACCCAGTAGGTGCCGCCGCGCTGGGAGGGCTCGCCGATGCCGATCGGCACCACGAACCAGAACGCCGCGTACAGCAGCGCGCCGATCCCCTGCGCGAAGAACAGCAGCACGAAGGCCAGCCGCACCCAGCGGACCGGCAGTCCGAGGTGCACCGCCAGGCCGTTCGCGACGCCGCCCAGCATCCGTCCCTGCGGGCTGCGGTAGAGCCGCCGGTAGGGCGGGCGCCCGCCGTCGGGCACGTTGGGGTCGGCGCCGGCCGACGCCGCGGCGTCGGGGGCGAGGGGGCGGGGATCGGTACCGGGTGCTGCCACGCCACCGATGGTTCCACGCGGGCGCCTTCGGGCGCATCAGGGTGTGGCCCCCACCGTTATCAGGGACAAGTCAGGGTACGGGCAGGGCCGTACCCGGTTGGGCCCGCCCGCCCCCTGCCGGAAGGATGGTGCCCATGACCGAGGACCACCGCATCCAGGAGGCCGGGCCCACCGCCCCGCCGGAACCGGAACGCCCCCCGCTGACCAGGACCGAGCACCACCGCGTGGTGGCCGGGGTCTGCGGCGGCCTCGGGCGGCACCTGGACATCGACCCGGTGGTGTTCCGGGTGGTCACCGTGGTGCTCTGCCTCTCCGGCGGCCTCGGGCTCTTCCTGTACGGCCTGGCCTGGCTGATCGTCCCGACCGAGGACGGCGCCGACGGCAAGGGCCGCGGCGGGCGCACCGAGCTCCAGCGGGTGCTGACCGGCCGGGTCGACGGCCAGTCGATCGGCGCGGTGCTGCTGACCGTGATCGGCACCGGGGTGTTCTTCTCCTCGATGGGCGACGGCGACCAGCTGTTCCCGCTGCTGCTGCTCGGCGGCCTGGTCTTCATGGCGGTGCGCTACGACCCGGAGCGCCGCCGCGGCCGGGGCCGCGGACGCCGCCACGGCGGCCCCTACGACCGCCACTTCCCCGACGACGACGGCCACGGCCGACCGCAGGACGAGGCCGCCCGGGCCAGGCACGCCGCGGCCCAGGCCGCCGGTACCGCCCCCGCCGACTCCCCCGCCCCCGGCCCCAGCGGCTACCTGTGGGACCCCCGCCACCCCGAGCGCAACCCGTACGGCGCCGCCGACCCGGCCGGTCCCACGCCCGCATGGGGGTCCCCCCGGCCGGAGGCTGGGGGAGGCACCAAGGTGCCTCCGCCCGGCGGCCCGGCGCAGGCCTGGTGGCAGCGCACCGACCTGCCGGAGGGCGACCCGCTGCGCAAGGAGCGCCCGGAGCGCCGCCACGAGCCGGCCGCCGTCCGGCCGCCGAGGGAACGCTCGCCGCTCGGCTTCTTCGGCTTCCTGCTGGCGATCGGCGCGGCCACCGCGGTCTGGTCCGCCTCGGTCGGCCACACCGACGTCACCAAGCTGAGCACCGTCGTGCTGGCCACCGGGCTGCTGGTGATCGGCCTGACCCTGCTGCTGGCCGCCAGGTTCGGCCGGGCCCGCAGGCTCGCCGTGCTGGGGCTGCTGACCACCCTGGTGCTGGCCTTCGCCGGCCACGCGCCGCACACCGTGCAGGACGCCGTCGGCGACCGCACCTGGACGGTCAGCTCGGCCGCCGACCTGAAGGACCGCTACAACCTCGGCGCCGGCAACGCCCGGCTGGACCTCTCCGGGCTCGACCCGGCCGGGGGCACCCTCACCACCAAGGCCGACCTGGGCGCCGGCGAGCTGGTGGTCACCCTGCCGCCGAACGTCACGGTGAACCTGGTGGCCCGGGTCGGCCTCGGCAACGTCAGCGTCCCCGGCGACCGCGACAACGGCACCGGGCGGCACGTGTACCGGATCGACCCGGTAAACGGTCAGCCGTCCAAGGGCACGCTCGATCTCCAACTCGGCCTCGGCCTCGGCGACATCAAGGTGGTCCAGCAGTGAGGAAGCACCGGCTCGACCTGTTCTCGCTGATCGCGGGCGGCCTGTTCACCGTGATCGCGCTGCTCTACCTGGTGGCCGCGCTCAACGACCGGTCGGTGAACGGACGGATCGTCGTCCCGGTCACCTTCATCGTGCTCGGCGTCGGCGGCCTGGCCGGCGCGGTCGCCGCGGTGGCCCGCCGGGGCAAGCCGGACCGCGAGGACTAGGGCCGGGCCCGAGCGGGCTCAGCTCTGCAGCGGGCCCAGGGTCAGCTTGTCGCCGTCCTTGCCGACGCCGTACCTGGGCAGCGGCTTGACGGCCGGCCCGTTGACCACGGCGCCGGTCGCGGCGTCGAAGCGGGAGCCGTGGCAGGGGCAGTAGAACTGGCCGTTCTTCGGCGCGTCCACCGCGCAGCCGGAGTGGGTGCACACCGAGGAGAAGGCGCAGTACTGGCCTGCCTTGGGCTGCACGATGTAGACGGCGTCCCCGGTGGCCGGGTCCTTGACCTGGGCCGAGCCGCCGACCGGCACGCTCGCCGCGGCCACCGTGGGAGCGGGTGCCGCGGTGCCGGGCGCCTGGGTGCCGGGCGCCGGGGAGCCGGGGGCCGCGGTGCCGGGGGCCGGGGCCGCGGCCTGCTTGGGCGCGGCCTGCCTGCCCCGGCCGAAGGTGCGGGTCAGCGAGCCCGTCAGCAGCCCGGCGCCGCCGATCGCGACCGCCGCGATCCCGCCGTCCACCAGCGCCCGGCGCTTGACGTGGTCCTCGGTCAGCCCCCGCTCGCGGTCCCACCCGGCCCGGCGGGCCAGGTAGCCGTCCACCGACAGGTACGGCGTGCCGGCCAGCACCAGCGGCGTCCAGGCCATCAGGTAGCCGAGGTCGTTGCCGAGGTAGTACGGCGACACGTTCCAGCTGACGGTCAGCCAGAGGCTCAGGTTGATCAGCGCGCCGCCGAGCGCCGCGACCCTGCCCCACAGGCCGAGCAGGGTGCCGAGGCCGACCGCCAGCTCGCCGAAGGCGACGGCCAGCGCGGACAGGGTGGGCGTGTCCAGCGCCGGGCCGAGCAGGAAGGCGATCGGGCTGCCGCCGTCCTTGGCCGCCCGGGTCTGCGAGACGAAGGAGGCCGGGTCGCCCGCGCCGGCCAGGAAGTGCGCGTCGGAGAGCTTGTCCAGGGCCGCGTAGACGAAGGTGACGCCGAGGAACAGCCGCAGCGGCAGCAGGGCGTACCGGGACGCGAGCGCCTTCCACTGCGCCGCCCGGTCGGCCCGGTCGGCCGCTTCCTCGCCGACCTCCTCGGAGCTGCTGACCTCCGACATCCCTCACACCTTCCCTCACGGCCTGCCACTCCCTGACAGGTCCGGTCCGCATTCTGCCCGCTCCTGCACGTTTTCGGTGGGAGGTCCGCCCGGGGGCCGCGAGCTCCCCACCGGGGGAACGAACGGCCGCGGCGGCGGTGCCGGGAGAGG
>NZ_JBHWDU010000101.1:0-26171 GCF_042734825.1 Kitasatospora sp. NPDC059648
CGGCGGTACCGCCCGGCCCGGGACGGCGGGCCGGGCCGGGCGGTCGGCGCCACCGGCTGGATCCGGCCGTTCTCTGGTCAGATGAATAAGCGCTTGCTTAGAATCGGCACCTGCCCGTACGGACACCGAGTACACCCCAACAGGAGATGCCATGACCGACGTCAACCGCCAGATCCGCCTCGCCCGTCGACCGGTCGGCGAGGTGCGGCCGGAGGACTGGGCGTACGGCGAGGAGCCCGTCGGAGTGCCCGGGGACGGGGAGTTCCTGGGGCGGACCCGATACCTCTCGCTGGACCCGGCGATGCGCGGCTGGCTGGACGACCGTCCGTCGTACCTCCCGCCGGTGGGGCTGGGCGAGGTGATGCGGGCCGGTTCGGTGGTCGAGGTGGTGGCGTCCAACCACCCGGAGTTCCAGGTCGGCGACCACGTGGTGGGGGCCTTCGGGGTCCAGGACTACGCGGTGTCCGACGGCAAGGGAGCGCTGAAGGCCGACCCCGCGCTGGCGCCGCTGTCCACCTACGTCGGGGCGCTCGGGGTGCCCGGGATGACGGCCTACTTCGGGCTGCTGGAGGTCGGCGCGCTCAAGGAGGGCGAGACCGTGGTGGTCTCCGGCGCCGCCGGGGCGGTCGGCACGATGGTCGGGCAGATCGCCAAGGTGAAGGGCTGCCGGGTGGTCGGCATCGCCGGCGGGCCGCAGAAGTGCGCCCTGCTGACCGAGGAACTCGGCTTCGACGCGGCGATCGACTACCGGTCCGAGGACGTCCGCAAGGCGCTGCGCACCCACGCCCCGGACGGCATCGACGTCTACTTCGACAACGTCGGCGGCCCCATCCTGGACGCCGCGCTGACCAGGCTGGCGATGCACGCCCGGATCGTCGTCTGCGGCGCGATCAGCCAGTACAACAACGAGGACGCCGTGCAGGGCCCGTCCAACTACCTGTCGCTGCTGGTGCGGCGGGCACGCATGGAGGGCTTCGTGGTCTTCGACTACGCCCGCCGCTACGCCCAGGCGGCGGCCGAGATCGCGGGCTGGATCGGCGAGGGCCGGATCAAGGTCATGGAGCACCTGGTCGAGGGCACCGTGGCCGATTTCCCGGAGACCTTCGGGATGCTGTTCCGCGGCGAGAACACCGGCAAGCTGGTGCTGCGCCTGGTGTGACCGTCGGCGGCGTGAACGGCGTCGTCCGCGCAGCCGAGGCGCTGCGCGCGCCGCCGGCCGGCGGCCGGCCCCGGGGCGGCCGCCGGGCACCCCGGCGAGCCGGCTCGGCACCCGGAGAGCCGGATTGACGCACCGTCCGGGCGGGCGGTCGGCTTCCGCCGTGAACGACAGCACGCCCGGCGACCCCGTCACGTACCGTACGGCGGAACGTCGTCAGCCCCGATCGGCGGGGCCCGGGACGAGCGGCGCCATGACGTGCTCGGTCGGATTGGGACCGTAGTCGTCGTCGTTGTCGTCGGAGTTCACCGAGGCGGTGACGGAGCTGGTCGCCCAGGACACCACGCCGAGGAACAGGAACAGCACGACCAGGCCGCGCCCGGCGCCGCTCAGGACCAGCGGCCGGGTGGCCGACACCCGCTCGGGCTCGCTGCCCGGCTCCTCGCCGAACAGCCGCTTGGGGTAGGCCGGGGTGAGCATCACCAGGTAGGCGAGGTAGCGCATCCGGTAGCGCACGATCGCCGTGGTCGCCTCGTACAGCGCCTGCGGCATCCGGCCGAGGAGCAGCACCACCAGCCAGATGACGAGCGACACCAGCCACCACCCCGCGTACACCAGGCCCTGCACGATCGACGCCGGGATGACCAGCACGATGCGGAACAGGACGGCGAGCCGGTTCAGCTCGCCGGGGCGCAGCTCGACCTGCACCGGGTACTCGGGAACCCGGAACCGGAACGGCGGGTAGCGGTCCACGGTGAGCATCAGGTACGCGGCGACCCGGGTGTCGTACGGGAGGTACGCGGTGAGGTAGTCCGCCGCGAAGCCGGGCAGCCGGCCGAGCACCAGCGCGCCGAACCAGCCGATCACGGTGACGAGGAACGCCACCACCGACAGCACCCACACCACCACGAACTGCGGGATCAGCAGCAGGAAGCGCAGCAGCACCGTCCACCGGTTCTGCGGGCCGGGCGCCGGCATGTCCAGTACCGGAAGCCACTCGCGGCTGACGGGGGCGGGGGGAGCCTGCCACATCCGGGCCTCCACGGTCTCGGGACGACGGGACCCGGCGTTCGGGCACGGCCGGGTGCCCTCCGAAGATCGCAGCACTCCGCACGCCCCGCGCGCCGCGCTGCGCCGGACGGGTAACGCGGACGGCCCGGGCCGGGTGGGGCCCGCCCGCCGGACGCCGGGTCAGCTGGGGGCGCCGGTCCAGATGACGTTCTTGCGCTCCAGCCCGCTGCCGTAGTCGAACTCCACGGAGAAGGTGTCCGCCGCACCGTTGGGCAGGGCGTACGCGGACACGCCGGTGGCCTCCTGACCGGGCGCCAGCGAGCCGCTCATCCGGTCGCTCCCGTCGATCAGCGAGGTGACCAGTGCGCCCTTGGCGTCGTGGACGAAGGGCAGCCCCGACCCGTAGAGCGAGACCTCCCGCGGCGGCCGTCGACGAAGGCGCCGTCCTCGTCGCCTTCGAGGGCTACGACACCGTCACCGTCCTCGCCGAGGTGCTGCGCACCGCCGGTACGGACCGCAAGCGCATCACCGAGGCCTGGCCGCACGTCGGCGTCGAGGGCACGCGCGGGCCGATCCGCTTCTCCCTCGCCCCCGGCATCGGCGTGTGGCAGTGGGCCTGCCCGCCCGTTCAGGTCGTCGACCACGATCCCGCGGCGCCCGGCCGGTTCCAGGTCCTGCACCGCGGCTGAGCCGGTTCACGCCCAGCCGCGCACCGACACCGCCCCGTGCAGCACCCGGCCCACCACCCGCTGCTCCTCGACCCAGCGGGTGAACGCGTCGACCCGCGCCCCGAGGTCGGCGTCGACCGGCCCCGCCGGCCGGTCCTGTGGCGGTACGACGACCACCACCGCCTCGCCCCGCCCCTCAGCCGCCGCCAGCCAGCGCGCCGACACCTCGACCCGTGTGCCCGGCTCCCACCCCTGACGGCCGCCGATCAGCAGCAGCCGCTCCACCCGGCCGTCGCCGACCTCGATCACGCCGGTCGTCGCCGGGGGCTCACCGGCGGCGACCGTGAAGCCGCTGTCGACGGCCGCCTCGACCAGGTCGGCGTGCAGGTTCGCCCCGACCTCCACGATCAGCTCGGCGATCGGCGGGCCCTGCACGGCCTCGCGCACGGCCATCGCCCACACCACCGGCCCCTCGGCCGCGCCGTCGCCCGTCACGGGGAGTCGAGACGGCGCCCGAGTTCCGCGAGGTAGTCGTCACCGTACGCGGCGGCGACGTCGTCGAGGTCGATCATCGGCGGGAGGTCGGCCGTCTGCTGGCGCTCGGAGAGGTAGACGGCGGTCTCCACGACGATCCGCCGCTCGTCGGCGCGGCCCCGGCTCAGGTGCGCCAGGGTCGCTTCGGTGACCTGGAAGCGCGAGAGGACCGCCTCACCGGCGGTGGGGAAGCTCACGAGGTACTCGTGGTCACCCAGTGCTTCGATCCCGATGTCACCGCTCATGGTTCCGTCCTTCGTCACGTCCCCCTACGAGTCTCGCACCGGCGGCCCTCCCCCGTGGCGCCGGCGGTCCGCCCGCCGCCGGACGACCACCCGCTCCGCGACCGTTCCGGCCGCGAGCAGCGCGAACAGGAGGGCCGCCAGCGCGCAGAAACCCGTCGTCGTCCCGTCGACGGGAAGGACGCCGGCCAGCACCCCCAGCACCGCCGCCGTCACCGCGAAGACCCAGGCGAACGACCCTGCCGCGAAGCGCTGGACCGTCGACTCGCCCCGGTCCTCCTCGCTCTGCGAGCCGGTCATGCCTCCTCCTCCGGGGTCGGCCTTGCGCCGCGCGGCAGCGCCTGCTCCCTCGGCTCCGCGCGTCTAACCGGCTCGCCGGGCATCGAAACGCCTCCGCGCTCCCCGCCGCCGGAGCGCGGTGGCCCTGCCGGGTCCGAGGCGTCGCCGCGATCACCCCGTCCACCGCCTCGGGCCCCATGGCGATCGGCGACTACCGGGCGTCCTCCGCCACTTCGGTCGAATCGGAGTCGAGCTCTGCGACCTGTCGGGCGACAGCGCGGCCCGATTGTCAGCCCGTCGGCTCGGGCAGCAGCCGCACCATGTGCAGCTTGGCGACCGCCCGCCCGTCCACCAGAACGGCCCGCGGCTCGCGGCCCCAGACCTCGAAGCCACGGGAGGCATAGAGGCGCAGGGCCGGTTCGTTGCCCTCGGAGACGGTGAGCAGCACCTGCCGCAGTCGCCCGTCCTCGGCGGCCACCGCGAGCACCCGGTCCACCAGCGCACCGCCGATCCCCCGGCCGCCCGCCGAGCGGGCCACGGCCATGCCCCACAGTGTGGCCTTGTGCCGCTCCTGGCTTCGCTGCCGCACCCGCAACCCGGCGGTGCCGACCAGGGCGCCGTCGCCGCTGAACGCGCCGAGCAGGGCACCCGGCCCCTGTTCGATCTCGGCGAGGCGGGCGAGCGTGTCGGCCATCGGCTTGGCGCGCTCCTCCGCGTAGCCGGAGGTGAAGGCTGTCGGCGTCTCGCGCAGGGCGGCGAGCCGGAAGGCCCGGTACGGTTCGGCGTCCGCGACGCCGAGGCGGCGGACCACCGCGGCGGGCTCAGCCGAGGCGGACACGGGTGCACCTGGTCACGTACGGCATGGCGATCTTCTCCCGGCCGGCCACGCCGGGATGGGTGGCGAGCAGGTGTTCGACGTCGGCCAGCAGCCGGGCGCGCTCGGCCTCGGGCAGGGCGATGACGTAGCTGCGGGAGGCGACCAGGTCGACGATCCCGGCCGGGGTGGTGGAGTGCTCCCAGCGGATCTCCAGCCGCTCGGGCGGGCCGAACGGAGCCGGCAGGACGGGTGCGGTGTCGATCTGCTGACGGGCCGAGCGGTGCATCAGCGCGCCGAGGGCGGCGGCCCAGGGCTCGGTCTCGTCCCGGACGTTCCACACCAGGGCGAGGGTCCCGCCGGGGGCGAGCACCCGGGCGATCTCCGGTACGGCCGTCGCCTGGTCGAACCAGTGCCAGGCCTGGGCGACCACCACCGCGTCCACGCCGGCGTCGGGCAGCGGGATGCGCTCGGCCGAGCCGGCCCGCACCGCCGCCTTCGGCACGGCGGCGGCGAGCCGGTCGCGCATGCCCCCGTCGGGCTCCACCGCGACCACGTCCAGGCCGGCCTCGACCAGCAGAGCGGTCAACTTGCCCGTTCCCGCGCCCAGATCGAGCACCCGGCGGGCCTCGCGGGGCACCGCCGAGCCGATCAGCGCCTGGGGGTAGCCGGGCCGGCCGTGCTGGTAGGAGGCGGCGGCGAGGCCGAAGGAGCGGGCCTGCAGCCGCCCGGACCAGCGCCTGGTCGCGCCCTGCCTGGTCATCCCGCAGGCCCGGCCGATCTCCTCCCAGGTCGCCTCGCGCCCGCGCCGCAGTTCCTCCACCAGGTCGGTGCGCCGCTCCTCCAGCGCCTCGATCACCCCCGAGAGCCGCTGCAGGCCGTCCAGCCCGCCCCCACCGGCTACGTCCGCCGCCACCCGCGGTCCGAGATCGTTCATGTCCATGGCCCCGCACTGTAGGGACGGGGCGCGCTACCCGTCAACAGTCGTTGCCTTGCTGAGCAACACATGTTGCATCAGGCCGGGCCGCGCCCGCACCGCGCCCCGTGCCGTCGCCTGCAGGAGTGACGAACCGGCTCCCGGCGTGACGCCTAGCACGAACTCGCCTCTGCTCGTGGGGACTTGGACTGGAAACCCTTCGCATGAGCGAATCCGGGCCGGGTTCCCCGTGCGGGCGCGGCCGGGCGGGAAGCCTTGGTGGCCGGGCGTCGCCGACCCGGACCGGGACTGGTGTGCGAGATGTCCGGCATGTGCGGCAAGTTGCCACAAGTCGGTTGAAGGACAGTATTTTTGAGTCTCGATCAGGATTGTCCTGAACTTGGCTATGCTGCAGCACCACGCCTCCGGAGCCGGTCGCCGCCCGTCCCCGTTCTGTTCCGATCGTTTGAGGATGCCGAATGCTTCGAGCTGGATCGTCACCCGCCAGACGGCGCCCCGCGCCCCTGCTCGGCTGGCTGCTGCCCACGGCCGTGATGGCGGCTGCGGTCGGGGTCGCCGCGGTGGTGGTGTCGGCCGGAGCCCGGGCCCAACTGCTGTGGTGCGGCGCGACGGCCACCGTACTGGTCGCCGTGGTGGCCGCCGAATCCGCCCGCCGTGGCCGGGCCCTCGCCGAACTGCGCGACGAGCACTCGCGGCGGGTCGACGAGTTGCAGCGCAAGCTGGCCGCGCAGGAGGACGAGATCGAGCGGATGGCCACCGGCGAACTGCGCCGGCTGGTCGGCGGCGCCCGGTACGGCTCCTCCATCGACGTGCTGCTCCAGCCCTTCCAGCGCCCGAACCCGCTGCTGTCACGGAAGTTCCGCCACTCGCTGGAGCTGGTGGTGCGCGGCATCGCCCAGGCCGTCGACGACGAGGTCAGCCGGCGCGACTCCGCCGAGCGCGCCTTCGTCAACCTGGCCCGCCGGGTCCAGGCGATCATCCACCGCCAGGCCAAGGACCTGCGGGAGATGGAGGACCGGCACGGCAACGACCCGGCGGTCTTCGACGACCTGCTGCGCCTGGACCACGGCAACGCCCTGGTCGGCCGCCTCGCCGACTCCATCGCCGTCCTCTCGGGCGCCCGGCCCGGCCGCCAGTGGACCCGCCCGATCGCCCTCTACAGCGTGCTGCGCGGCGGGATGTCCCGGATCCTGGAGTACCAGCGGGTCGACCTGCACCCGGTGGCGCAGATCTCGGTCACCGGCCCGGCCGTCGAGCCCCTGATCCACGCGGTGGCCGAGCTGCTCGACAACGCGACCCGTTACTCCCCGCCGCACACCCACGTCCACCTCAGCGCCTCCGAGGTGCAGAGCGGGATAGCGATCGAGGTCGAGGACGGCGGCCTCGGACTCACCGACGAGGCCCGCGCCCGGGCCGAGCGCTCGATGCGCGAGGCCATGGTCTCCAAGGACTTCGACGACCTCACCGAATCCCCCCGGCTGGGCTTCGCGATCCTCGGCCGGCTCTGCCAGGCGTACGGCTTCCAGGTCTCGCTGCGCCGGTCCGCCTACGGCGGCGTGCGCGCGGTGCTGGTGGTGCCGCAGGAACTGCTGACCACCGCTCCCCCGACCGGGCGGGCGCACGGCATCGGCGCCTTCTCCGGCCCACGGCCGCTCCCGGCCAACCCGCCCCGGCCCGCGGCCCCCGCCCGGCCCTGGGGCGCCCGGACCACCCCGTCCGGCGCCGGGCCGTCCGGCGGCCCCGGGCAGACCGCCGGGCTGGGGCGGTCCGCCGGCGTCGGGCCGTCCTTCGGCTCGACCAACCCGTGGGGCCCGTCCGGCCCGGGCGCCGGGGACGACGAGGTGGTCGTCACCGAGCGCACCGCCAACGGCCTGCCGCAGCGCCGCCGCAGCCGGCCGACCGGCCGGGCCGTCTTCTCCGCGCCCGCCCGCGGCACCGCCCAGCCCAGCGGCCCGACCGCCGGGCCCGGGGCGGGGCCGGCCGCCCCGGCGACCCGGCCCAAGAAGCAGCCCGGCCTGTGGCTGGAGGCGTTCATGGAGGGCTACAAGGGCACCGGCGCCGGCAGCGAGGCCACGGGAAGCACCGCCACCACCGGAACCAGCAGCACCGCACCGAACAGCGCCGGACAGACCAGTGAAGAGACGGCAGGGAAAGGCGAGCAGTGATTCCGCACCGCAGCAACATGGACTGGATCCTCAACGACCTCGCACACAGCGTCCCGTACGTGCGCCACGTCATCGTGCTCTCCGCCGACGGCCTGCGGATCGCCCAGTACGGCGCCGACCCGGACACCGCCGACCGACTGGCCGCCGCCTGCGCCGGACTCCAGAGCCTGGCCGCCGCGGTCGGGCACGAGTTCCCGCACGGCAACGGCGCGATGAAGCTGGTCGTGATCGAGGTGGACGGCGGCTACTTCTACCTGATGTCGGCCGGGGACCGTGCCTACCTCGCGGTGCTCGCCGACGAGGGCGTGGACGCCGGACTGGTCAGCCACCAGATGCGCGACCTGGTGGACAGGATCGGCGAGCACCTGTCCGCCCCGCCGCGCAATCCGGAGGTGGTCGCGTGAAGCCCCTCTCCACGGCCCCAGGCGCCCGGGCGGGCACATGACCGAGCACAGTGAGGCGGTGACGTGACCGCCGACCAGGGCGGCTGGGACGGCCCCGAGCCCGACCGCCTGTACGTGATCACCCGCGGCCGCAGCGGCCCCTCCGGGCCGGGCGTCTTCGACCTGGTCACCCTGATCGTCTCCCTCGCGGAACCGACCCCCGCCATGCAGCCCGAGCACGCCGCGATCCTGCGGCTGTGCCGCTCACCGCTCTCGGTGGCGGAGGTCTCCGCCTACCTCGAACTGCCCACGAGCGTGGTCACCGTCCTGCTGGCGGACCTGCTCGACGACGGGCGGATCGAGGCCCGCGCCGCCGTGCCCGCGGCGGAGCTCCCCGACCGTGCCCTGTTGGAGGCGGTGATCCATGGACTTCAGCGGCTCTGACACGGCCGTCGGACCGGCGAGCGCGGACCTGCTGCCCGACAGCGTCACCACGGCGGTCAAGGTGGTGGTCGTCGGCGGTTTCGGCGCCGGCAAGACCACCCTGGTCGGCGCCGTCAGCGAGATCCGCCCGCTGACCACCGAGGAGACCATGACCCAGGCCGGGGTCGGCGTCGACGACCCGACCGGGGTCGAGCGCAAGACCTCCACCACGGTGGCCATGGACTTCGGCCGGATCAGCATCAGCGACAAGCTCGTGCTGTACGTCTTCGGCACCCCCGGCCAGGAGCGGTTCTGGTTCCTCTGGAACGGCCTCTTCGAGGGCGCGCTCGGCGCCGTCGTGCTGGTGGACACCCGTCGGCTGGAGGTCAGCTTCGAGGTGATCGGACGGCTGGAGGACCGCGGCGTGCCCTTCGTGGTCGCCGTCAACGGCTTCCCCGAGGCGCCGAGTTACCCCCTCGACGAGCTGCGCCAGGCGCTCGACCTGCCGCCCGAGGTGCCGATCGTCGCCTGCGACGCGCGCAGCCGCGTGTCCAGCCGGGACACCCTGATGACGCTCATGCGCTACCTGTACGAACTGGCCGCGCCCTCCGCCGGCTAGGGCCTGTCCGGCGGACCATGCCGGACAGGCCCTGACCCCCTGCCGTACCCCGCCCGAACCACGCGACCGGAGACCCAGTGACCACCCCGTTCCCCGACGACGCCGCCCCCGTCCCGCCGCCCGGCTGCCCCGCCCACGGGCGCGCCGTCGAACCGGTCGGCCCCGGCGGCCTGCGCCGGCTGTACGGCCCGGAGGCCGAGGCCGACCCGGCGGGCCTGTACGAGAAGCTGCGCGCCGAGTACGGCGACGTCGCCCCGGTGCTGCTGCACGGCGACCACCGGGCCTGGCTGGTCCTCGGCCACGGCGCCAACACCACCGCGATGCGCACCCCCTCGCTGTTCTCCCGGGACTCGCGGCTGTGGAACGCCTTCCGCAACGACGAGATCCCGCCCGACTCCCCGCTGCTGCCGGTGGTCGCCTGGCAGCCGATCTGCGTGTTCGCCGACGGCGAGGAGCACCGCCGCCTGCGCACCGCCCTGCTGGACGGCCTGAACGGCTTCGACCGGCGCGGCATCCGCCGCCACGTCCGCCGCTTCACCACCGACCTGGTCCAGGTGGTCGGCCCGACCGGCCGGGCCGAGCTGATCACCCAGTTCGCCGAGCACCTGCCGATGCTGGTGATGACCAAGCTGCTCGGCATGCCGGACGAGTACGGGCCCCAACTCGTGGACGCCGCAAGGGACCTGATGAAGGGCACCGAGACGGCGATCGCCAGCAACGAGTACGTGGTGGCGAGCCTGCGCCGGACCATCGCGATCAAGCACGACAGCCCCGGCGACGACCTCACCAGCCGGCTGCTCGCCCACCCGGCCGGGCTGACCGACGACGAGGTGATGGAACACCTGCGGGTGGTGCTGCTGGCCGCCAACGAGACGACCGTCAACCTGATCGCCGACTCGCTGAAGATGGTGCTCACCGACCCGCGCTTCCGCGCCCACCTGTCCGGCGGCCAGATGACCCTGGGCGAGGCGCTGGACCAGGTGCTCTGGGACTCCCCGCCGATGTCCCTGGTCGCCGGCCGCTGGGCCACCGCCGACACCGAGCTCGGCGGCCAGCAGATCCGGGCCGGGGACCTTCTGCTCCTCGGCCTCGCCGCGGGCAACGTGGACCCGGTGGTCCGGCCCGACCTCACCACCCCGCTGTACGGCAACCGCTCGCACCTGTCCTTCGGCGCCGGACCGCACGAGTGCCCCGGGCAGGACATCGGCCGGCACGTCGCCGAGGCCGGGATCGACATACTGCTCACCCTGCTGCCGGACCTTCGGCTCGCCGTTCCCGAGGAGGAGTTGACCTGGAGTTCGGCCTGGATCTCCCGCCACCTCACCGCGCTGCCGGTGGAGTTCACCGCCCACGAGATCGAGCCCGACCCGGAGTCGGTCGCGGAGGCCGAGCGGGCGGCCGAGGCCCGGGCCGCCGAGGAGCGCGAACTCGCCGCCCGGGTGCTGGAGGCCGCCCAGCGGCCGGCCTCGGACCGGCCCGCGGCCACCGTCCCGGCGCAGCGGCGCAACTGGTGGGACGTGCTGACCGGTCTGTTCCGGCGCTGACCCCGCTCCGGGCGGGCGGGGGCCGGAACAGGCCCCCGCCTGCCCTCCTCACCGGCCCACGGCCCTGCCGCCGCCGGTGTGACGCCGTGGCGCGCGCCGTGTGGGCGCGGCCGTGGCCGGGGACCCTCCTGCGATGCAGAGGGAAATCACCGTTCGGGTCGACGGAAACGCGCGTCGACTGACCGTCGACACGCGCACGACCCTGCTCGACGCCTTGCGAGAACGGCTCGGGATCACGAGCCCCAAGAAGGGCTGCGATCACGGTCAGTGCGGCGCGTGCACCGTGCTGTCCGGCGGGCGGCGCGTACTGGCCTGCCTCACGCTCGCCGTCACCCAGGACGGCGCCGAGGTGGTCACCGCCGAAGGGCTCGCCCCCGGTGTGGCCGCTGCCGGCGGCCAGCGGATCGAGGGCGACCTGCATCCGGTGCAGCAGGCCTTCATCGACTGCGACGCGCTCCAGTGCGGCTACTGCACCCCCGGGCAGGTGGTCTCGGCGGTCGGAGCGCTGGACGAGTTGGCGATGGGCTGGCCCAGCGCCGTCACCACGGGCCCGGGAACGCCACGACCGGACCGCGCCGAGGTGGCCGAGCGGATGAGCGGCAACCTGTGCCGCTGCGCCGCCTACGTCAACATCGTGAGCGCGGTGCTCCAGGCGGCCGGGGCCTTCCCCGGCGGGCGGGCGGCCGGCCAGGAGGCGGCCGGGTGAAGCCCTTCGACTACCTCCGCCCCGCGGACGCCGCGGAGGCCGTGCGCAGCGTCGCCGGGAATCCGGACGCGGTGTTCCTCGGCGGCGGTACGAACCTGGTGGACCACCTCAAGCTCGGCGTCGTCGAACCCGGCCTGGTCGTCGGCCTCGCCGGCCTGCTGCCCGCCGGGATCGAGGAGCTCGGCGACGGCGCCCTCCGGATCGGCGCGGCGGTCAGCAACAGCGAGCTCGCCGCCGACCCGCGGGTGCGCGAGCGCTTCCCGGTGCTGTCCCAGGCGCTGCTGTCGGGCGCGTCGGGGCAGCTGCGCAACATGGCCACCGCCGGGGGCAATCCGCTGCAACGGACCCGCTGCGTCTACTTCCAGGACGTCACCACCCCGTGCAACAAGCGGGAGCCGGGCTCGGGCTGCTCCGCCCTCGGAGGCTGGACCCGTCACCACGCGATCCTCGGCGCGTCCGAGCACTGCAGCGCGGTCCATCCGTCCGACATGGCCGTGGCGATGGCCGCGCTCGACGCGACGGTGCGGACACTGGGCCCGGCCGGGGAGCGCACGATCCCCTTCGTCGACCTGCACCGGCTGCCCGGCGACGCTCCCGAACGCGACACGGTGCTCGACCACGGCGAGCTGATCACCGCGATCGACCTTCCGGCCCGGCCGATCGCCCGCCGGTCGGCCTACCGCAAGGTGCGCGACCGGGCCTCGTACGCGTTCGCCCTGGTCAGCGTGGCCGCGGCGGTCGAGGTCGAGGACGGCGTGATCACGGACGCGCGCATCGCGTTCGGCGGCGTCGCGCACGCGCCGTGGCGCGCCCGCCGGGCCGAGCAGGCGCTGCGCGGCGCCACCGCGTCGGACCGGAGCTACCGGAGCGCGGCGGACGCGGAGCTCGCCGACGCCCGCCCGGCCGAGGGGCTGGACGGCGGCAACGCCTTCAAGATCCCGCTGCTGCGCCGCACCCTGACCGCGACCCTGCGCGACCTGGCAGGAGAGGACCCCCGATGACCTTCCCGAGCGAACCCGAAGCCGTCGGCCGCGACCTGCCCCGCCGGGACGGGGCCGTCAAGGTCCTGGGCACCGCCACCTACGCCTACGAGACGCCGTTGGCGAACGCCGCCTACCTGCACGCCGTGCAGGCCACGATCGCCCGGGGGCGCGTCACGGCCCTGGACACCGCCGCCGCCGAGGCACTCGACGGCGTGGTCGCGGTGCTGACCCCCGGCACGGCGGAGCGGCTGGCCTCCACCGAGGACGAGGAGCTGGCCGTCCTGCAGGGCGACGAGGTCGCCTTCCGGGGCCAGGTCGTGGCGCTCGTCGTCGCCGACAGCTCCGAGGTGGCGCGGCACGCCGCCGCGCTGGTGCGGGTCGAGTACGCGCAGGAGCCGCACGACACCGAGCTGCGGGCCGACCGCGAGGACCTGTACGCGCCCGCGAAGGTGAACCCGGACTTCCCCACCGACACCTCCGAGGGCGACGTCGACGCCGCGATGGCGGCCGCGGCGGTGAGCGTCGAGGAGACGTACACGACCGCGATGTACCACAACAACCCGATGGAGCCGCACGCCACGGCGGCGCTCTGGGACCCTGCGGGCGAGGGCTTCCTCACCCTGTGGGACTCCACCCAGGGCGTGCACCCGACGCGGTCCGTCCTGGCCTCGGTGTTCGGCCTCGACGAGGCGCGGGTGCGGGTCGTCTGCCCGTACGTCGGCGGGGGCTTCGGGTCCAAGGGGCAGCCGCACGTCAACGTGGTCCTGGCGGCCATGGCCGCACGGGCGCTCCCCGGCCGGCCCGTGCGGCTGGCCCTGACCCGGCAGCAGATGTTCTCGCTGGTCGGCTACCGCACCCCGACCATCCAGCGCTGCCGCCTCGGTGCCGACCGGGACGGCACGATCACCGCCCTGGCCGTCGACGTCGTCGAACTCACTTCGCGCATCAAGGAGTTCGCGGAGCAGAGCGGTGTCCCCGCGCGCATGATGTACGCCTCGCCGAACCGGCGGACCACCCACCGCCTCGCCGCCCTGGACGTCCCCGTGCCGTCCTGGATGCGCGCCCCCGGTGAGTGCCCGGGCATGTTCGGCCCCGAGGTGGCCATGGACGAGCTGGCCGAGCGCCTGGGCCTGGACCCGGTCGAACTGCGGATCCGCAACGAGCCCGCCGTCGAACCCGGCTCGGGCAAGCCCTTCTCCAGCCGCAACCTGGTCGGCTGCCTGCGGGAGGGAGCCGTGCGGTTCGGCTGGTCGGAGCGCGATCCGCGGCCGGGGGTGCGCCGCCGCGGCGACTGGCTGGTCGGCACGGGCGTCGCCGCCTCGACCTACCCGGTCAGCCGCATGCCGAAGTCGACGGCGACGATCCGGCGGGAGGGGGAGCGCTACGTCGTCGAGATCGGCGCGGCCGACCTCGGCACCGGCACCTGGACCACCCTGGCACAGATCGCCGCGGACGCGCTCGGCGTGACGGTGGCCCTCGTGGACGTGCGCATCGGCGACACCGACTACCCGGTGGCGTCGGTGGCCGGGGGCTCCTCGGGCATGACGACCTGGGGCTCGGCCGTCGTCGAGGCGGCGGGCGCCTTCCGCGCCGGGTACGGCGGCGAGCCGCCGGACGGGGCCGAGGCGTCCGGCAGCGTCGGGCCGGCCGACGAACGCCACGCCATGCACGCCTTCGGGGCGCAGTTCGCCGAGGCGCACGTCCATCTGGACACCGGCGAGGTGCGGGTGCCGCGCCTGCTGGGCGTGTTCGCCGCGGGCCGGATCATCAACCCGCGCACGGCGCGCTCGCAGTTCATCGGCGGGATGACCATGGGGTTGTCCATGGCCCTGCACGAGCAGAGCGTGCTGGACCCGCGCACCGGTCACGTCGTCAACCACGACCTCGCCGAGTACCACATCACGGCCAACGCGGACGTGGGCGAGATCGAGGCCTACTGGCTCGCCGAGCACGACCCCCGCGTCAACGCCATCGGGTCCAAGGGCATCGGGGAGATCGGGATCGTCGGCACGGCCGCCGCGGTGTCGAACGCGGTGTGGCACGCCTGCGGCGTGCGCGTGCGCAACCTGCCGATCACCCTGGACAAGCTCCTGCCCGCGCTGGAGGACCGGCCCGGTCGCTGACCCGGCCTCCGTCCGCCGACTGGTCCGGATGGCACTGTGCGCGTGCGGCATCCGGCTTCTGCGGCGAGGTTGAGGAGATGGACACCGTCACCGTGCTCGAACCCGACACTCCGACCAATGTCCGGCTCCTCGGCACCGACCAGGAGCCGGCCGAACCGGAGGACCCGGTGCGCCTCGCGCACGCCGCCCCCGCGGACGCCTCCGGGGTCTGCGGCCCCCTCACCCTGTGCGGCCGGGAAACCTCCGACATGACGCTCGCACCGAACCGGACCACCATCGACGGCCGGCCCTGGCCGTACTGGCACGCCTGCGGGGCGTGCCGCGACGCCGAGCGGCCCGCCCCGCCCGACGCCGACGCCGACGCCGCAGCCGCAGCCGCAGCCGCGGAGGACACCGACTAGGACCCCGACGCGTCGCGCCTCAGGGGCCGGCCACCAGTCCGTCCAGCGCGTCGGGGTCGACGCTGAGAGTCACCCCGCCGTACGTCTCGTCGGCGCTGCCCCGGTGCTGGTGGATGCGGTGGCCGGCCCAGAGGTCGTCGGGCAGCCCGGGCGGCCCGGTGGTCGTCGGGCGCCCGTCCCAGCGGGCGTACCAGATCGCGTCGGGCAGCGGGGCCCGGCCGGCCCGGGCGGCGGCGACGAGGTCCGCGATGCCGGAGTCGGTGCTGGAGTAGAAGCCGGACCGGTAGCCGGCCGCCTGCAGGGCCTTGGTCCAGCCGACGGTGAAGTCGACCACCGCCTGGCTGCAGACCGCGTCGCCGACCGGATACGCCTCCATGTCGAGGTACACCGGGCTGCCCGGCCCCAGTCCCAGTTCCCCCAGCGCGGCCGCGGCCTCTCCCGCCTCCTGTCCGCCCTGCTCCTCGGCCCGGTCCGGGTCGATCCGCAACGGCTTGTCCGGGCGCTCGGCACAGGGCGCCTGGAGGCCGACGTGGGTGGGCACCAGCTTCCAGCCCATCGCCCGGACGGTGGCGACCCACTCCGGGGTCAGTCGGGTCTGCCGGCAGGCGCGCTGGCTGCCGCTGCTGTAGATGTTCACCGCGCCGTACGGCGAGGCGGTGCGCCAGACGTACAGGTCCTCGGCCGGCGGGGCCGAGCAGGCGTCGAACCCGGCGCCGGTGTAGCGGTACTCGGGCAGCGGTTCCGTGGAACCGTCGAGCGGTACGGCGGCGAAGGGCCCGGAAGGGAGGACCGGGGACGCCTGCGCGGGGGCGGTGGCGGGGAACAGGACGAGCGGTGCCGCGAGGAGCGCGGCCAGGGAGAGAGGACGCATTCCCCCGTCCTAGCCGTCCGCACCGGGAGTTCACGGCTCGCCGTACCGGCGCGCCGGCCGGTTCACCCGGAATCACGACAAGGGAGGCCGGTCCGCGGGCGCCGTCAGGCCGCGGCCCGGCGGCGCGCGGCGAGGGCGCAGCGCAGCAGTTCCTCCCCGTAGGGCAGGGCCACGAGCGCCGCGGTGGCGGCCGCGAAACCGGTCAGGTAGCGGGCGGGCAGGGGGTGGGGCTTGGGGTTGAGGCGCCAGGCCCTGCGGGTGCCGCCGCCGCGGGCGAGCGAGCGGACCTGGTCCCAGTGCAGGCAGGCGGTGAAGGCGACGGCGGTCAGCGGGAGCACTTCCAGGAAGCTGTGGATGTGCTGTTCGAGCGGGGTGACGTCGCGTCGGCCGGTGGCGATCGTGACGTCCCACAGGGCGGTGGCTCCGTGGGCGAGGGCGGCGGCGCCCATGGTGGCGAGGACCAGGGGGTTGATCTCGGCGACCAGGCCGAGTACGACGGGCGTGCCTGCCTCGGCCATCATCAGCGCGTGCACGAGGGATTCCCGCAGTCCGCTGGTGTCCTCGATGTGCGAGCGGCGGTGCATGACCCAGTCGCCGACGGCCGGCGCGAACCACAGGGGCAGCACTCCGTACAGGAGGAAGCGCCGACTGGCGTTCTCCACGTCGTCGGACGGGCCGGTGGTCAGTTCCGTTGCGGCGCGCCACTGTCGCCACGGGCGGGTGGGTGTCCCGGACATGGGTTCGCTCTCTCGTCGGGTGGGGCTCTGGCGTGGTCAGGCGGTGTAGGCGAAGTCCAGGTCGTCGAGCGGTTCGTCGTGCAGGAACCGGAGCACGAGGTGGGCGTACTCGGCGTCGCGTTCCAGATGGGCCATGTGGTCGGCCTCCTTGAGCAGCACCAGGGTGGAGCCGGTGATGGTGCGGGCGACGTCCCGGTTCTGCCGCGGGGAGGTGGTGATGTCGTGCTCCCCGGTGAACACCAGTGCGGGGACGCCGGTGACGCCGCCCTGCGGAAGGAGGGCCGGGTCCAGGACGCGGCGGTGGCAGGCCGCATGCCGCCGCGCCTGCCGCCACGTGGTGCGCAGTGCCTGCTTGCGCAGCAGCCGCTGCACCGCCGCCGACTGCTGGACGCGCTGGTCCTCCTCGGTGTTGACGAGGTAGCGCACCAGGCGGTCGGCGTACGGGCCGTTCCCCGGGCAGGCGTCGTCCAGGGACTCGCCGGGCCCGGGAGCGGTGCCCTCGATGTGGCTGACGGCCTCGCGCAGGAACGCCCGCATGGTGCCGGTCACCCGGTGGGTGGCGCCGGAGAGCAGCAGCCGGCTGACCCGGTCCGGGCGGCGCTGGGCCATCCGGTAGGCGATCGGCGCTCCGTAGGAGGCGCCCAGCACGTTGACGCGGGCCAGGCCGAGGGCGTCCAGCAGGTGCAGGGCCGCGCCGGCCAGGGTGTCGAACCCCTCCTCCTCGGGGAGGTCGTCCGCAGTTCCCGTGCCGGGCAGGTCGGCCAGGATCACCGGGGTGTGCGGGGCGATGCGCCGCTCCAGGCGGCGCCAGGCGTACATGTCCTGGAGTGCGCCGCCGAGCAGCAGGAGGGGTTCGGTCACCGGGTGCGGTCTGCGCCAGTGCCCGGCGCCCGGATCCGTGTGCACGACCCGGCAGACGTACTTCATCCCCCGCCAGCGCAGGTCGTGGAGTTCCTCGGCCGGGGTCGCGGTGTCCCCGGCGGGGTGGGACGGGGACGGGTGGGTCATCGACGGCTCGCCGTGTACCGGCCGATGAGTTTGGCCATGTCGTCCACGCAGGTCGCGGCGGACAGCTGGTCCTCGCTGATCTCCACGCCGAAGCGGTCCTCCAGGTGGATGGACAGCACCACCAGGGCCATGGAGTCGACGCCCGCGCTGGCGAGGGGGGCGTCGGGGGTGACGGGCGCGGAGGGCAGGCCGCACCTGTTCGTCAGGATCTCCTTGACTTGGTCGAACGTCATGCGCGGTTCCCTCCGGTGGTGGGACGGCCGGCCCGGAACGCGGCGGCCGACGGGCGTGGACGGGCGGGGTGGTCAGGACAGCCGGGGGCTGAGGCCGGCCGGCCACACCAGCGTGGTGGCCGCCCAGGCCAGGCCGCTGCCGAAGGCGACCAGCAGCACCCTGTGGCCGGGCTTCAGCTCCCCCTGGTCGGCGGCGTGGGCCAGCAGCAGCGGCACGGAGGCGGCCGCGGTGTTGCCGACCTCCTCGATGTTCGACGGGACGCGCGCCGCGGGGATCTCCAGCATGTCGGCGACCGTGGCGGTGATGCGGTGGTTCGCCTGGTGGGCGATCAGCCGGTCGACGTCGCGGACCGCCCAGCCGGCCTCGGTGGCCGCCTCCCGTGCGGCCGCCGTCATCCTGCGCACCGCGTGCCGGAAGACCTCGTTGCCGCTCATGTGCACGAAGTAGTCCTGGGGTGCCGTCCGGTTCCGCCGGTGGCGCCCGCGCGCACCGCCCGCGGGAACGGCGATGGCGTCGGAGAGGGAGCCGTCGCTTCCCCACACCACCGGCCCGAGGGCGCCCTCGGCGTGCGGCGGGCCAGCTTCGAGGACGACGGCTCCGGCACCGTCGCCGAAGATCGGGGCGGTGGCCCGGTCGAGCGGGTTGACCATGGAGGTCATCGTCTCGGCACCGATCACCAGCACCCGGCGCGCCGCGCCCGAGGCGATCAGGCCGGCGGCGACGGTGCAGGCGTACACGAAACCGGAGCAGCCCGCCATGACGTCGAAGGCGGCCACCGCGGGCAGGCCCAGCCGGTGGGCGACCCACGGCGCCGTGGCGGGGCACGGACGGTCCGGGGTGTTCGAGGCCAGGACCAGCGTGTCCGCACTGTCGACCGCGGCGGAGGCCATCGCCCGCGCCCCGGCCTCCACCGCCATGTCCCCGGTGGCGATGTGCGGTTCCGCGAACCGGCGCTCGGCGATGCCGATGCGCTCGCGGATCCACTCGTCCGAGCTGTCGATGCGGGTGCACACCTCGCTGTTGGGAACGCGGCGCGGCGGCAGCCACGCCCCCAGGCCGGTCAGGACGGCAGCGGCGCCTCGGCCGCGGTCCGTGGCACAGGGGGTGTCGGTCACAGGAACTCCCTCGGTCGGACCCGCGCGCATCGGAAAGGCGGCGTCCGCGGCGCTGCCGCACCGGCCGGACCCGCCGGTCAATTCATAGAGGAGCGCTCCTGACGCCGCTCCCGGAGCCACACCGGGAAGGGGCCGTTGCCCCCCGAACGGCGGATCGGGCCCGGTGCGTCGGGTGCACCGGGCCCGGCCCTGTGCTAACACCCGTCCTCGAACTCCCGCCTTCGGGGGCACGACGGGAGTTCGGAGGCCGCCCCTAGGGCGTGCCCGGGTCCTGCCGCAGGGCCCCCGGGTCACCGGCGGGCGCCGGGGAGCCACCGGTGGCGCCGGTTTCGCCGGGGACCGTGGCGGTGCCCTCACCGCTGCCCGTTCCGGTGCCCGGGGCGGTGGTGTCCGTGTCCGTGGTGCCGGAGCCCGTGCTGCCGGTCCCGGCGCCGGACAGGCGGTCGGCGAGCAGCCGCTTGCCCAGCTCGGCGCCCTTGCGGCTGTCGGCCTGCGCCTTGCGGAACAGCTCCGCGAGCTCCTCGTCGCCCTCCCGTTCGGCGTCCTTCAAATAGGCCTCCATCCGCAGCGCGTTGCTCAGGCAGGCCTCGACGTACCAGAGCAGGTTGTAGTCCTTGTCCTTGGTGCCGGTGACGTGACCGGTCTCCTCGCTCATGATCAGGACGCTCCTTCCGCGCGCCCGCGGGCGCCGACCCCGACGGCCGGCGCACCGGGCGCACGGGTGCGCCTACCCGGGGCCGCGGCGGCGATCCCCGGCGGGGGCCGCGTCATTCGGGGCCGTCGGTGCGGGGGCGGTGGAGGGTGAAGGTGTCGACCGGAGTGAGGTCGGCGTGGGGGCCGTCGAAGGTGTAGTAGGTGACGCGCATGGTCGTGGTGCCGTCGCGTCGGTCGCCGGGGTCGACCTCGAAGGCGGCGAAACCGTGGGTGTTGGTGCGGTCCTGGTAGGCGGCCCAGGGGGCGTCCTCGGTGAGCCAGATCGACTCCCGATAGGGGGCGCCGGGGGCGGGCTTGTCCTCCAGGCCGATGACCACCCGGCCCTGGGGGCGTTCGAACAGGTCGTCCTGGGTGGTGGCGGCGTTGCCGCCCGCGCCGATGACCATGTGGACGGTGCCGCGGCCGGTGTCGGCGATCCTGGGGTCGGTGCCGGTGGGCACCGGGGTGCGGGTGTCGTTGGGCAGGGTGCCGCGGACGGGGTGGGAGCGCTCGTAGTAGTGCTCGTGGCCGCTGACCACGAGGTCGACCCCGTACGCGTCGAACAGCGGCCCCCAGGCCTCGCGGACGCCGAGGTCGCTGCCGGAGCCGTGCTTGGAGCTGGAGATCATCGGGTGGTGCATGCAGACCACGATCCAGTCGATCGCCCGGTTGCTCCGGGCCGTGCGCAACTCCCTCTCCAACCATCGTTGTTGGGCACCACCGGAGTAGCCGCGCAGATAGGTCTCGCCGGAGTTCTGGATGGCGACGTCGTCGTTGGCGAGGCTGATGAAGCGCACCGAGCCGACCGTGAACGCGTACCACATGCCCCGGGTCTCCCGGTCGCGGTCGGCGGTGGAGGCGGGGAGGGCGAAGTAGGCCTGGTAGCCCTCGGCGCCGATCGGGCCGTTGCCGCCCTCGTTCTCGTGGTTCCCGGCGCAGGGCATCCAGGGGCGCAGCCGGGCCGAGCGGCTGTTGTTGATGAACCAGTCCGCCCAGGTGGCGGTGCGGCTCCCGCCGTGCCGGCCGCTGTAGGAGGCGTAGCAGAGGTCGCCGTTCACCAGGTTGAACAGCGGGCCGACGCGTTCGACGGCGGCGACGATGTCGGCGGCGTACGGGGAGCCGATCTGGTTGCTCGTGTACACCGGGTACTTGCCGAGCGGTGAGGGCATGCCGTCGGGGAAGGCCAGATGGCGGCGGAGGTTGGGGGTCGCCTGGTCGCCGAAGCTGGTGAAGGTGAAGGGGGTGCGGCCGCGCGGGGCGGTGGTGAAGCTGCCGGTCTCGGGGCCCGCGCCGTCGTGTCCGGCGGTGTACAGGTAGGTGGCGCCCGGGCGCAGGCCGGTGAGCTTGGCGTGGTGGACGTACACCTCGTCCTTGCCCAGGGCGTCACGATAGGTGCGGGTCTCGGCCTGGACGACCTTGCCGAGGCCGCCGTCGGGCGAGCCGAGCCGGACCTGCGGGCGGCGGACGGACTGCGGGGTGATCCAGGAGACGGTCATCTCGGTGGCGGGGTCGGTGCCGAACTGCAGATGCAGGCCGCTGATGCTGGGGGCGCCGATCCGGTGCGGGCGGGTCTGGAGCAGCGGGCCGGCGGGGCCGTCGGGGCTTTCGGCCGACGGTCCGTCGGCCGGTGCACCGGCCTGCCCGTCGGTCGGCCCGTCGGAGGCCGAGGCCGGCTGGGCGCCCGCGCCGCCGACGGCCAGGGCAGCTCCGGCCGCCGAGGTGCCCTTGAGGATGGACCTGCGTGCGATGGTCATGGCGCTCCGTCTGCCGAGTGGGCCGTTCGCATGGATAGGGGGCGGGACCCGCAGCACTGTAACGACATGAGCATGCAAAGGCGACCGTTTTTCTGACGGCCGTTCACCTCCGGACGCGCCGCGGCCCCGGCGGCCGGGGCACCGCCGGGGCCAGACGCACCGGGGGATCAGGGGCACTGCTTCCAGGCGAGGTGGTAGACGGTGTTGATGTTGCCGTCGGTCGAGTCCATGGTCATGAAGCTGGTGGTGCGGGCCGGGTCCGACGTGCCGGCGGAGACGCGCAGTTCGGTGTTGATGTTGAAGTTGCGCTCCTCGCCGCAGGGGGCCCAGACCAGGGCGGCGACGTCGACGCTGTCGGTCGCCTGCCAGCTGTCGTTCGTCGGACCGTCGAAGCGGTGGCTCCGGTAGGTCGTCCCGGAGTCCCCCTGGAAGTAGTAGTTGGCCCGCTCGATGCCGCTCGCCCCGTTCTCCAGGTGGGCGAAGCCGCGGTAGTCGGCGGAGGCGATGGCGTAGGTGAAGCCCTGGGGGACGTGCACCCGCAGGTCGAGCTGGCAGTTCTTCCGGAAGTCGGTCGGCTTGGAGCCCACTCCCACCTGAGCGAGGTAGCTGCTGTACGTCACGGTGAAGGCGGTGTTGTCCGGTGACACGGCCACCGCGGCCGAACCCGCCGGACAGCCCGAGCCGTTGACGGTCGCGACGTCGATGACGATCCGGTCCGGCGGGGTGGGCAGCGAGTCGCCACCGAAGGTCGGTGAGCCGACCACCGCGGCGGAGACGGCGGCCGCGGCGGCCAGCGTGCGGAGCAGCATGGAGTATCCCCTTCGATCGTCCACGGAGGCAGGGGCGGCGCGGCGCGACGGCGCGGCACGGGCCGGGCGCTTCACGCGCGGCCCCCCGCCGGAATTGACGTGGATATGTCAGCACATCCCGTGGACCGTGTACAAGGGGTCACACATGGTCACTCTTCCCGGGGCCCAGGGCCCCCCGGGTGACCTGCGGGCGTGGGGCCGACGGCCTGCGAAGCGGGCGCCCGCATAGTCGGAGGGTTGGTCACACCTTCCGATCGTGAGACGAGCCGACCATGTCCCTCACCCGCCACCGGACCGCCGTCACGGCCCTCGCCCTGCTGCTCGCCCTCGCGGCCTGCGACGCCCCGCACCCGTCCGGGCGGGCCGCCGCCCCGGGCAGCACCTCGCCGACGCCGACCCGGACCGGGCCACGGGCGTTCACCCTGCTCGCCACCGGCGACGTGCTGCCGCACACCGAGATCATCCAGCAGGCCAAGGAGGACGCCGGCGGCTCCGGCTACGACTTCGGCCCCATGCTGGCCGGGGTCAGACCGCTGATCAGCGCGGCCGACCTGGCGATCTGCCACATGGAGACCGTCTACGGCGCCGACGGCGGGCCGTACACCGGGTACCCGGCGTTCAAGTCCCCGCCGCAGGTCGCCAAGGCGCTCAAGGACGCCGGGTACGCCTCCTGCGACACCGCCTCCAACCACACCCTGGACGACGGACCGGCCGGCATCCGCCGCACCCTGGACGCGATGGACGCCGTCGGCCTCGCCCACACCGGCTCCGCCCGCACCGCCGCGGAGGCCGGGCGGCCCGCGCTGCTGCGGGCGGGCGGTGCGACGGTGGCCCAACTCGCCTACACCTACGGCACCAACGGCATCGCACCGCCCAAGGACGAGCCCTGGGCCGTCAACCTGATCGACCGGGACCGGATCCTCGCCGACGCCCGCGCCGCCCGGGCGAACGGCGCGGACCTGGTGGTGGTCAGCGTCCACTGGGGCACCGAGTGGCAGGACGCTCCGAACGAGCAACAGCTCACCCTGGCCAAGGAGTTGTCCGCGGCGGGGCAGGGCCCGGGCCGGCCCGACGTCGACCTGATCCTCGGCACCCACGCCCACATCCCGCAGGCCTACGAGAAGATCGGCGACACCTGGACGGTGTACGGCCTCGGCGACCAGCTCGCCGGACACATGTTCACCTACGACGGCGCGGAGGACCCGCGCGGCAACTGGAGCTCGATCGCCCGCTTCACCGTCAGCCCGCCGGCCGGTCCCGGGCAGCGGTGGACGGTGAGCAGGGCCGAGTTCGTCCCGCAGATCACCGACCTCGGGCCGCCCTACCGGGTGCTCGACCTGCGCGAGGCCGTCCGCCGCGAGCCCGGCCGCGCCGACTGGGCCCGCGCGCTGGAACACATCCGCACCGTGGTGCTCAGCCGCGGCGCCGGTTCGGCGGGGCTGAGCATGGCGCCATCCCAGCCGTGACGACGGCGGCGAGGGCTGCCAGGGCCGCCAGGGCTGCGGCGAGAGGGCCCGCCGGGATCGTCAGGCACGCCCTACGGCTTGCGGCCCATGCCGCCGTACACCGAGACCTCGCTCGCGGCCACGCCCGAGGCCCCGCCCGACTCCGGGTGCCAGCGGTCGATCAGGACCACGCCCGGGTCGTCCAGCTCCAGCCCGGAGAAGAAACGTTCCACCTCGGCGTGCGAGCGGGCGTGCACCTCGATCCCGGCCTCCGCGTAGCGGCGCGCGCCGGCCGAGACCTGGTCCGGCGCGTTGTCCGCGGTGCCCGCGGTCAGGGCCAGGAAGCTGCCGGAGGGCAGCGCGTCCAGCAGCTTGCGGACGGGCGGGTGCGCGGCCTCGTCGGACAGGAAGTGCACGATGTTGATCAGCGTCAGCGCGACCGGCCGGGTCAGGTCCAGGGTGGCGGCCACCGCCGGATCGGCCAGGAACTTCGCCGGATCGCGCAGGTCGCCCTCGACGTAGGCGGTGCGGCCCTCGGGCGTGCTGTTGAGCAGCGCGCGCGAATGGGCCAGCACGATCGGGTCGTTGTCCACGTACACCACCCGGCAGGCCGGGTCGACGGCCTGGACGATCTCGTGCAGGTTCGGCGCGGTGGGGATGCCGGTGCCGACGTCCAGGAACTGGCGGATGCCGTGCTGCTCGGCCAGTCGGCGGGCCATCCGGTGCATCACGGCCCGGGCGGCCGCGGCCCCGGCCCGGGCGGCGGGCAGGTCGGCGAGCACCCGGTCGCCGACCTCGCGGTCCGCCGGGAAGTTGGTCTTGCCGCCGAGCAGGTAGTCGTAGACCCGCGCGGAGTGCGCCCGGTCGGTCCGCAGGTCCACCTGCGGCGGCTGCTCGAATTCGGCCTCGATCAGCCAGCTCTCCGGCTCGTTGCTGTCCACTGTCGCCTCGCCCTCCCCGTCCGGCGTCCGGTCCGGACCACACTCAACCACAGGACGTGAGCGTCCGTCAGGCGGTTCCCGGTGTCCGCTGAATGTCCGCTTCCGCCTCCCGGAGGGCGGCGGTGAACGAGGGCACCCGTGCGGCCGTCAGCAGGCCCAGCGCCGGTCCGGCGGTGCAGATCGTGACGTAGACCGGGATCACTCCGAAGCCGTTGTGGTGGTCCAGCCACTCGGCGAGCAGCGGGAAGGTGCCGCCGAACGCGGCGATGGTGGCCGCGTTGACCACGCCGAGACCGACCGCCCGCACCTCGGTCGGGAAGAGCAGCCCGGTGAAGACGTTGAGCGTGCCGAGAACCGTCGCGACCATCATCCCCAGCAGCACGGCCACCGGCTGGAACGGCAGCCAGCCCCCGCGCAGGCCGGCCAGCAGGATCCAGACCAGCGGGATCGGCAGCGCGAAGCCGATCCGGGCGACCGGCAGCAGGCCGAAGCGGTCCGCGGCGGCGCCGGTGAGCAGCATGGTGGCCAGGACGATCGCCAGCACCACCGTCATGAAGGAGGCCGCCCGCTCCTTGTCGATGACGTGGTAGGCGGCGGCGTACTGCGGCAGGTACGTGAGGGCGAAGTAGTAACCGACCGTGCCGCCCAGAGTGTTGAGGAAGACGGTGAGCACCGCCCAGCGGTGGTCGCGGACCGTGCGCAGGAAGGACGGACGCCCGCCCGGCCGTACCCGGGCCCGGGCGCGGTGGAACTCCGCGCTCTCCGGCGCGGCCCGGCGCACCCACACCGCGCCCAGTCCGAGCAGCGCGGCGACCAGGAAGCCCCAGCGCCAACCGCCGTTCTCCAGGCCGGACTTGCCGATGGTGTGGATCAGCAGGGTGAGCACCCCGAAGGAGAGCAGCGAACCGACGATGATCCCGCCGTAGGAGACCGAGCTGAACGCGAAGCGGTGCCGGGGCGGGGCCGTCTCCGTCACGTACGCGGCGACGCTCGGCGCCTCCCCGCCGAAGGCGAGGCCCTGCACCACCCGGACCACGACGGCCAGCACCGCCGCCCAGACGCCGATGGTCCGCTGCCCCGGCAGCGCGGCCAGGCCCAGGCCGGCGACGGCGATCACCGCCATGCCGAGGCTGAGCGCGAAGCGCCGCCCCCGGGCGTCGCTGAGCCGGCCTATCAGGTACGAACCGACCGGCCGGGCCACGAAGCCGACCGCGAAGGTGGCGTACGCGGCGAGCACACCGCTCACCCCGCCCTTGCCGTGGCCGAACAGGTCGGCGGCGAAGTAGGGCGCGAGCACGGCGTAGATGTTCCAGTCGAAGGACTCGACCACCGACCCCACCGTCGCCGCCGCCAACTCCCGCCGTCGGCCCCCGTCCTGCACCCCGTCACGGGCCGGGGCGGTCTCGATGTGATCTGTCATGGCCTCAGCATGGCACCGTTCTACCTGCGGCGGAATCGGTGGCGGTGGCCCCGGGGCCGGCGCGCGGGGGGGGGCGCGGGCGGGGGGATGCGGCGGGCCGGGGGCCCCCCCCCCCCGCCCCCGCGCGCCGCGGGGGGCGGGCGGGCCCCCGCCCGG
>NZ_JBHWDU010000102.1:0-25811 GCF_042734825.1 Kitasatospora sp. NPDC059648
CAGTACCGCTCCGACATCCTCGACGGCTTCCTCACCGGAACCGGACTCTCCCTCGACCTCCCACCGCCATCACCTTGAAGCGCCGAGGTCAGTAACCGCCTGCTCGGACAGCTCCACCACTGCCTCCAGCACCACGAACGGTTCGACGAGAACACCGCCTTTCCCGCACCAGTTCTCACCGCAGCCGCGGCTTGACCAGTTACTTCGCTGAGAGTGCTCACGGCTTCAGCCGTTGACACCCCCGTGAGGCAGACTGCCCGCCATGACAACCGCTGATCACGACGTCCCGACCTCCTGGAGCCGCGTCGACACCTGGCTCACCGCGCACACCCGACGAGGCCCGGCGAGACCAGCGCTGGATGCCGCCCGCCTGGACGCGTTCGAGGCGGACCTCGGCCTGCCCCTGCCTGCCGACCTTCGGGCCTGGTGGCTGCTGCCCGGTGTCAGCGCGAGCTACTGGATTCCGGAGGCGTTCGCCCCGGTCTCGCTGGACGAGGCCCTGGAGACGCATGGGATCTGGCTACTGGTCGCCGAGCAGGAAGGCGAGTCGTTCAACGAGAACGGCCAGCCCGAGACGCGCTACCTGCGTGAGTTCATGCCGATCGCGTTGAGCCCCGGTGGCGACGGGCTGGTCGTCGACATGCGACCCGGCGACACCCACGGCGCGGTACTCCTCTGGGACCACGAGACCTGGATCCTGGACGTCCCCCAGTGGGCCTCGGTCACCTCGATGCTCCAAGATATCGCCAACGCGCTGGAGGCCGGCACGCCCGCGCTGCTGAGCCACGCAGCCCTCGGCGGCTCCCAGGAATCCCGCAACGCCACAGTCGATGGTGCACTTGATCTCACCTGGCAACCCGCCAACCCGGGCCGATGATCAACCCACCCCGCTTGACTCTTAATCGCGTGCGATGTCTGCGGTGGGGAGTTTCGGCGGGGCGAAACTCACCGCCTTGCGGGGCGGACCTCACCGGTGCGCGGAGAAACTCACCGGCCCTTTGCGGGGTGCGGCGCAGCGTCGTGCGGACGGCGGCCGGCGCCATGCGCATGGTGCGGGATGCGCGTGGCGCGGGGCGCAGCCGCGTACGGGCTGACCTGCGGTGGAAAGGTTGGCGGGGCGGAACTCACCGCCCTTGCGGGGCGAAACTCACCGGCCTTGCGTGACCTTGACGGTGCTGGTGAGTTCACCGGTCATGACGAACATGACCGTCCTGCCGGTGGCCGCCGAGCCCGCCGCCGAGAACGAGGACCAGGAGCAGCGGGAGCAGCATGCGGTGAACGAGGTGCTCGCCGAAGCGTCGGAGGCGGGCCGGCGGGCGGCCGAGTGGGTGCGGGAGCTCGCGGCCCGGCAGCCGGAGGCGGGGCACCGCGCGGTACTGGGGCGCGCGGCCGACGCTGTGGAGCGGGCCGCCGGGCGGGAGGTCGTCCCGGTGGCGAGGGGCAGCTCGACGAGGAGCTGGCGTACGACCTCGGCGCCGACGTCGTCGCCGGCAGCGTGGTCGCCGACGGTCTGCCCGTCTTGGTGATGGGCGAGCGGATCGCGCTGGTCACCGTGTGCTCGATGGCCGCGGCGATGCCCTCCTCGGTGCTGGGCGACTTCGAGAGCGAGTTGCCGGTGCTGGCCGCCGTGATGGAGGCCGCCCGCGTGCTCGGTCTGGCGGCGGCCGGCCGCAGCCCGCGCTGACTCCGTGTTCATTGGCGATCACCAACGGGTAGGGCTGTGTCTGTCCAACGACCGGGAGGGAACGCAGTGAGCGAGAACGAGCGGCTCAAGTCGCTGATCATCAGCGCGGCGCAGGAGCTGTGGGACGACAAGGAGGCGCTGGGGAAGTTCCTCGGGGTGGTGCGGCGCGGTGACGGGTGGACGCAGCTGGCCGACGAGCTGGAGAAGAACCGGCCGGCGAACGCCACGTTCTACGGCGTGAAGAGCGCTGAGTTCCAGGCGTAGCCGTGCGGCCCGGTGGCCCGTCGCTCCCTGCCCGGGGTGGCGGGCCACTGCTGTGACCTGCGGTGGGGAGTTTCGGCGGGCGAAACTCACCGGCCCGACTGCGGCGGACTAACCGGCTGCGGTGAAGGTGAGCCCGCCGGGACCGAGCGGCCTGCGCGCACCGGCGGCGCTCTGGCGGGGAGATCGGGCTCCGAGGACGGCGGCTCCTGGAAGAGCGAGCGCTCCGCCGGGAGCAGCCGTTCGCGTTCCTCGCCACCGCGGGCGCGCCGCAACACCGTTGCCCGGTCGAGACGTCATCGTCGAGCCCGCAGGCCGCGAGGAGAACGTGGACCAGCCTTGGCTGACCGGCCACCGGCTCGCCGACCGCACCCGGACCCGGCACGCCGAGGTGCACGCCCTGCTGGCCGCGGGGCACAGCCGGCGCGCCGTCCAGCGGCAGCTCGGCATGGTGGCGGTTGAGACGAGGCCCCGCGGACCGTTTCCGGCGCTCTGGTCACCTGGGGCCGCCCAGGAACCGGTCGAGGACGTCGACGGCGGCGCGGCGGCGGCGAACTGGGCCCGTTTCCGGTCGGACTCCTCCGTCTGGCAGGACGTGCCCACCCGCTCGCCCCAGCGGTCCCGCTCCCACTGCTGGCTACCAGAGCTGCTTCGACCAGTCACCCCAGCAGCGATAAGCACGGCCATCACCGACCTGTTTCGTCCCACCGGGGACAACGTCCTCGTGGTACGGATACTGCTCCGTCACCGCCGCAAACAGGAACTCCAGGAAACCGCCCTCGAACAGGTCCCACTCCCGCATCGAGTCGAACTTGGCAGCGACCGGCCACCGGTCCGGATCCGGGCCCCGCATCAGCCAGAAGAACTGGTCGGAGCTCCAGTTGTTACCCCACTTTAGAAGCCCGCCCTCAGCCGGGAACAGCGGATACGGGCACTCGTCGTAGTCCCCATCCCGGTAGGCCTGGGCCAGCATGGCACAGTATCCATAGGGATCCGTCGTGTAGTAGAGGAACCCCTCGAAGCCAAGCGGCTGCTCGGTCTTGGGAGTGGGCGCTTCCGATGGTGTGTAGATGTGCAGCTCGTCTCGGATGCTGACCATCCCGTACCGGTCAGCGAACGCTCGGTAGTCCGCGGGTAGCTGGAAACCGAGCACCTCTGGCCCGAGCTCCCACGGGACCGGGACCACTCCATCCGGGGGCGGCGGCCCGATCACCGCGCCGAGCCGGTCCAGCATCTCCTCGATGTTCACGTCTACTCCCATCATCAGCCGGTCTCGCCGTCGGCTAGTTTCCCAAATTCACATATCCCTTGGGACCGTATGTAGCGTTGTCCACAACCGTCCAAGGGGTTCCAGGGTCCGTGGGCAAGCCGGTGTTGGCGTCCCAGGCATGGAGCGACATCCCCCACCCATTCGGAATGGTACTGCTGGGGCTGTTGTACTGCGTAAACACGTTGTACAGCACAGGGCCCTTTTCCATAACGTTCTCGGCTCTGATCTCGAACGCCCGCATGCTGTTGGTAATTCTGCCGCCGGTTCGCTGGTTGGTGTTGGCCCCATGCTGGAAGCACGGCGTCAGGTTCCGCTCGTCCGCCGTTCCGCCGGCCATGCGCGGCACGGAGTGGCAGCGGGCGATATCAGACCTCGAAGTAAACCCGAGGGCGGTCGCCCGCGTCTGGGCGTCGGTCCAGCCCGGAATGTTGCCGGCCCTGGTCGCAGACTCCCCCCTACTGGAGCTGGGCTTGCCTTCGAGACAGGCGTTGACTCCCGTGTTACGGCCCTCGGCATCCGGATCCAGGTACTTGACCCATCCACCACCGTTCAGGGGCACAGCGCCCGACGGCTTCAGGTCTTCGCAGGTGGGGACGCGCCGGTTGCCGCTCCCCCCGGGGCCCGGGTTGGTCGGCCCAGGGTCGGGCAGGGGCAACGGGATCGGCCACGGGCGGGTCGGCGGAGCGGGGGTGGGCGTGGGGGCGGGCGCGGGGTTGCCGCTGCCGCCGTTGATGGCGTTGTAAACGTCCTCGCCAAGGTCGATCAGGGCGCCGGTGCCGGCGACGATGCCGGAGCCGACGAGAGAAGCAGTGCCGACGACGATCGGGGTGCCTTCGACGGCCACGGCGGTGACGAAAGCGGTACCGACGGTGACGATGGTGTCGGTAGCGAAGTCGATCAGGTCGCTGAAGGCGTGCGGGCGGTCGTTGTCGTTGATCGGGCGGGTGTCCGTTGGCGGCTTGGGCCTGGGCAGGGTGGGGCCGGGGTGATGCCGAGGCACGGGCCGCTTGTGGCCCGGGCCCGGGCGGCTGCGGCCTCCCCCACCGTCTGAGCCGCTCCAGTCGATGAGGGTCTCGGTTATGGTCGTTGATACCGGCTGGGCCGGGGGAGCCGGCCGGTAGCCGGGGCCGCCGCAGTCGGTCGTCCACCAGTACTTGTCACAGTTGATCTGTGGCTTGCCGGGTGGATCATCATCGCCCCCGGCCCAATCCCCGCCAGTGAAGTCTTCCGGATGTTCCGGCTGTCCCGTCAACTTCCTGAGGTTGATGGGTTCATCGGGGATGCAGACGAGCGGAATGCGCCAGGGGACCCAGTGTCGAATGGTCTCGCAGGGGCTGTGTCCCGACGGGTCCGTCGAGTCGATCGGGTCGCCGTTTCCGTAGATGAACCGGTTGCCCTGGACGGACGGGTTGGTGCCCAGCTGCCAGGAGTCGCGGGAGGCGAAGGTGCCGCTGCCGGGGCGGTACCAGCGGGCGGCCATGTTGACGTCACCGGAGGCCGGGTCGGTCCAGCCGCCCTGGTAACCCAGGGAGTTGGTCGCGCCCACGCTGGCCATGGGCTTGCCGAAAGGGTCGTAGGCGGTTGAGCCGGCAACGTTCTTGCCGCTGGGGTCGATCGTGGCGACCACGTCGGTGTGCTGGTCGCTGATCACCAGGCGCGGGTTGGGCGTTGCGCCCGTGCTCGCCGTGCCGAGGAGGCCGCCGCCGGGGGTGCGGGTGTAGCTGGCGGTGCCGTCGGTGACGACGTTGTTGGAGCCGCCGTCGTAGGTGAAGGTGGTGTTGCCGGTCTGGGCGACGCGGTCGAGCGAGTCGTAGGTGTAGGTGGACGGTCCTTCCTTGATCATCCGGTCGAAGCCGTCGAACTGGACGTCCTTGGGCTGGGAGTCCTTGGCCACACTGCCCGTCAAGGTGCCACGGGCCGAGTAGCTGTACGTCGTGGTGCCGTCGTTGATGAGCTCGTTACGCTCGTCGAAGGTGGACGTGACGCCGCCCGCCGAGGTGCGGTTGCCTGCCGCGTCCCAGGTGTACGCGGTCGCGTTCGGACCACTGCTCCAGGAGGTGAGCCGCCCGGCGAGGTCGTAGCCGTACTGGTTGGTGGCGGCCCCGGCGGTGCCGGTGGTGGTCTTGGTGGTCAGTCGACTGTTGAGGTCGTATCCGTAGCCGATCGAGGCGACCGTCGCCCCGCTCGGATTCTTGACGGTGTCGTCGCGCAGCCGCCCGAGATTGTCGTAGCCGTAGGTGCGGGTGCCGCCACCGACGCCGTAGCGCTCGGTGGTGAGCCGCCCGGCCGTGTCGTAGTCGAAGCCGACCACGGCCCCGGTCAGCGGGTCGGTCGCGCTGGTGAGCTGCCCGGCCGTGTTGTAGCCGAACGAGGTGGTGCCGGCCGCGTCGGCGCGGGCGGTCATCCGGCTGTCGGCGTTGTAGGTGTAGCTGCCGGTGCCGCCAGGGCCAGCGGAGGTGAGGAGCTGGCCACGGTCGTTGTAGCTGTAGGTGTCAGGCGTGGTGCCGGCGGTGCCGACGGATATCAGGCGGCCTGCGGCGTCGTAGCCGAGGGTGCGGTTGGCTGTCGTCACCTCGGCGCCGGTGGCGGTCTCCTGGGTCAGGTTGCCCATGCCGTCGTAGCTGCGGTGGCGGACCACTCCGCCCGGTTCGGTCAGGGTGACAGCCCGTCCGGCGGCATCGTAGCTGGTGGTAAACAGGCCCTCGGCGGTCGTCGGGTGGGCCGTAGTCGGCGGTTCGACGGTGGACTCAGGGAGACCGAGAGAGTTGTACGTGTAGTAGACCGGGACGTTCTTGCCGTTGGTCCAGCGGGTCTTACGCCCGCCCGCGTCGTAGCCGACCGACGTGGTGATCGTCTGCCCGACGGCAACGGGTTCGACCTGCTGAACGGGCAACCCAGCCGGGTTGTAGGTGAACTGCCTTACGTGCGCGGCGATGTCGGCGCTGCTCGCCACCTTGTCAGTGGCAGTGATGACGTTCCCCTCCGGGTCGTACGTGGCGTACTGGGTCGCCACGGTGGCTCCCGAGGTGTCCACGTCGGACGTGCTCAGCACCCGCCCGAGCCGGTCGTAGCCGGTGACGGTCGCGGTGCCGTCGGCCTTGGTGACCCGGCTGGTACGGCCGAGTGCGTCGTAGGCGGAGCGGACGGTGACCCCGGTCGGGTCGATGGCGCTGAGCAGCTGGCCCACGGCGTTGTAGGTGGCCTTGCTCACGGCGCCGCCGGGCGTCGTGGAGGTCAGCTGGTTGCCCGCGTCGTCGTAGGTGAACGTGCTGGTGTAGGCGGCTGCGGCCGGGTAGCGCTCCAGCTGGGTGCTGGTGATGCGCCGTCCGAGGTCGTCGTAGGTGGACTGGCTGACCGCGCCCGTCGGGCCGGTGGTGGCGAGCACGTTCGTCCCGAAGTACCCGGACGGCTTGCGCCGCAGCGGGTGCGGGACGGTGAGGGTGGCGTAGCGGGAGTCGAAGCGGGAGAGCTGGAAGGGCAGGAACTCGCCGGCGTGCCCGAGGACCATCGTCGCGTCCGGGTGCCGGTCGAAGACGCCGGACATGATCACGCGCATGGCGTGGCCGCCGGTGGCGGCCTGCCAGCTCCACAGCGCGCCGTCCAGCTCGGGGTGGGCGTCGAGGACGTGCCAGCGGTCCGCGGGCGGCATGCCGGGGTGCAGGTACAGCGGTGCGCCGAGGTCGCCCAGTGCGGCCCAGATCCCGTCGAAGGCGGGGTCGTCGAGGTAGCGGCCCTGGATGTGGTCGTTGACGAGCGCGCCCTTGAACCCGAGCTGCTCGACGCTTCGGCGCAGTTCCGTGACGGCGGCGGCCGGGTCCTGGAGCGGGAGCGCCGCGAAGGCGGCGAACCGGCCGGGGTGGGCGTCGACGATCTCGGCGAGGCGGTCGTTGACGTAGCGGGCGTTGTCCACGGCGCGGGCCGGGTCGGTTTCCGCCTCGATGCCGGGGACGGTGAGGGAGAGCACCTGCAGGGCGATGCCGTTGGCGTCCATGTCGGGCAGCCGGTACCGCGTGACGTCGGGCAGCCGTGCGGCCATGTCGGCGAGGAAGGCCGGATCGATGGTGTCCGGCACCGGGAAGGGCGGCCGCCGCCCGGCGAGGCCCGGGATCGCGATGGCCTCCTCGACGGCGATGTACCCGCGCATCAGGGGCGTCCCACCGGGACGAGGATCCCCGCTGCGCGGGTCGGGCGCTCGGCCTCGTCGAGCATCAGCGCGGCGACGGTGGCGCGGGAGGCGTGCGGCGGCAGGAGGGGCTTCGCGTAGTCCTCCAGCGGGATGCTGCGGCGGCCGGCGCTGACGCCGCCGCTCCACAGGTCGGGGGCGTGGAAGACGGTCGCGCCGGCGCCGAGGGCGATCGCGTCCGCGGCGGCCTTCTCCGTCAGCTCCCGGCCGACGAACGCCTTCATGACGCACTGGTAGATCCCTCCGCCGGCGCCGGCGGAGGGGCCGGAGCCGAGCGCGCCGAGCCACAGGGTGCGCACCGGGACGCCGGCGAGGACCTTCGCGCCGGCGACGAGCGCCCCCGGGCCGTCGCCCTTGCCGATGCCGAGCGCGGAGACGACCACGTCGACGTCCGTCAGGTCCGGGAAGGCGGCGGGGTCGGTGACGTCGGCCCGGCGGACTTCGACGCCCGGCTGTCCGGGCTCGGGGGCGCTCTGCGGTCGGCGGGTCAGCGCGACGACCTCGTGCCCGCGCCGCAGGGCCTGTCCGACGACGAGGCGCCCGACCCTGCCGGTCGCCCCGAGTACGGCGATGCGCATGCTTCCTCCCAATGACTGAACACCTGTTGGCTACTTAAGTGAACAAGTGTTGGTAAGTGCTGTCAAGGCGGGGAGGGCCGGGAGCAGGGCGAGTTGGCGGCGGGGCGGGGCCGAGCGGGCGGCAGGGATGTGGAGGAAGGCACGCGGGCGGCGGTAGAGTGAACGGCTGTTGCCGAACGCCGGGAGTACGCCTGTGAGCAGCGAAGAGGCCGCCCCGCGCCGACGGAACCCACGGGGCCAGGGGCAGGCGCTCAGGGCCGAGTTGGTGGAGGCCGCCGCCCGGCTGCTGGCCACGCTCGAACGGCCCGAGACGCTCACCCTCCGGCAGGTCGCCCGCGAGGTCGGCGTCGCCCCCGCGAGCATCTACGGGCACTTCCCGGACCTCGGCGCGCTCGTCCAGCACGTGCTGCGGCTGCGCTACGACGAGCTCGCGGCGGCCATGCGCGCGGCGGCGGACGGCGCCGACGGGCCCCTGGCGGAGCTCGTGGGCCGGTGCGCCGCCTACGTGCACTGGGGGGTCGGCCACCCCGGGGAGTACCGCACGCTCTTCGGCGGCGGGATGCCCGCCGAGCTGGTGCCCACGAACGCGCACGGCGCGGGAGAGGAACTGCTCGGATCCGTCGTCGCCGCGCTGGCCGGCGCCCGGCGCAACCGGCCGGAAGGCGGGGGCGGTCGCGGGCCCGAGCAGGACTGGCAGGCGGGCCTGCTGCTCTGGACCGCCCTGCACGGCCTGGTCGCGCTGTACAACGCGCACGGGAACATGCCCTGGCCCGACCTCGCCGACCTCGTCGCGCGGACCCTCGCCCTGCACACCGGAAGGCCGATCGACGAGATCGCGGAACTCGCCCGGGCGGCCGGCCGCCCGGTGTGAGCGGCGGCGCCGGCGGGCAGGTCGGACGCGGCCTGCCGCCGGTCAGGTCCTGCGCGAGATGACCATGATGTACTCGCAGGGGGTGTCGGTCGGGTTGGCGAAGCCGTGGTCCGTGTCGGCCTGGAGGAACAGGGAGTCGCCGGTGTGCAGGGTCTCGCTGATTCCGCCGATCGCGACGGTGAGGGTGCCCGCCAGCACGACGAGCTGCTTCTCCGTACCCGGCGGGTAGGCGGGCAGCAGCCCGGTGGAGACCCGTGCGGGGAGGTGGTGGACGATCATCTCGGCTCCCCCCGCGCCCGGGGCCGCCGACACCATGTGCCGCTCGAAGCCGGTCTGCGGGTCGCGGAAGACGGGGCGGTCGTTCCTGCGCATGACGATGGCCACGCCGGCCGCGGCGGCGTCCGGGGCGCCGACCAGGTCCGAGAGCGAGGCGTCGAGCGCGTGGGCGATCCGGGAGGCGACGCCGATCGTCGGGCTCTTCTCACCGCGTTCGACCTTGGACAGCATCGCCCGGCTGACCGACGACCGGGTGGACAGCTGCTCCAGCGTCAGGCCCGCCTCCTCGCGGCGTCGCCGTACGTTGCCGCCGAACGCCCCGGCCAGGTCGTCACCGTGCCGCGCTTCGGCCGCGGTCCCGTCTTGCTCGACCACCGTGCTCCTCGATCGATGGATGCCTCGCTGCTCAGAGTGTAGTGTTTCTTCGATAGGAGACAGAGTCTTCTCTAGGAGATACGCGATGTGCGTCCCACACGACGGAGGTTCCATGCGTCTGATCTCTCGTGGCCGGCACCATGCCACGTTCGAATTCGGTGGCCTGCGGGTGACCTCGTTGCGGGACGGCTACATCGACATGCCGCCGACCCGGCTGCGCGGCGAGGACGGGCGCACGTTCGACGTGCTGCCGCCCGCCGTCCCGCTGGCCGGCGACAACCTGCGGCTGTCGGTCAACGCCTTCCACGTCACCGACGGCACGCGCTCGCTGCTCGTCGACACCGGCGCGTCCGACGTCTGGCACGACCCCACCATGGGACTGATCTACGACGCGCTCGACGAAGCGGGGATCGACCGCGCGCGCGTCACCGACGTGGCCATCACCCACCGGCACGAGGACCACGTGAGCGGCCTGATCGCGCCGGACGGTTCGCAGGCGTTCAGCGGCCTGGAGCGCGTGTGGATCGGCGCGGGCGACGCCTCGGTGTTCACGGGGCGCCTCGCACCGCTCCGCGACCGGGTCGTCCCCGTCTCGGAGGAGACCGCGATCAACGACTGGGCCACCGCGCTCCCGGCACCGGGCCACACCCCCGGCCACACCGTCTACGACATCCGCAGCGGCACCGGCCACCTGCTCGTCTGGGGCGACACCGTGCACGTTCCCACGCTCCAGTTCGACCGGCCGGACGTGACCTGGGAGTTCGACGGCGACCGGTCCCGGGCCCGCACCGCACGAGCGGCCCTGCTCGAACGACTGACCCTGCCCCACCACTTCGTGGCCGGCGCCCACCTGGACTCACCCGGCATCGCCCGCGTGAGTGCGCGTCCCCGCGGCGACGGCTACGCGCTGGAGTACCTCGCACCACCGATCGGCTGACCGCGCCCGCGGCCGTGCCCGCCGCCCGCACCCGCTCGTTGACGGGGCATGCGAACGATCACAGCAGCCGCGCACACCCGGCGAGCCCTGCTCACCGGGGCGGCCGCGACGGCCGCCGGTCTCGGCCTCGACCTCGGCCCGACCGGGGGCGGCCCGGCGCGGGCGCGGGCGGCGGGAGGGTCCGCGGGGCAGCCGGGACGGCGGGTCGCCGTGCTCGGCGGCGGGGTCGCCGGTCTGAGCGCGGCGCAGGAACTGGCCGAGCGCGGCTACCGGGTGACGGTCTACGAGCGCAACGGGGCACTGGGCGGCAAGGCCCGCAGCATGGACGTGCCCGGCACCGCCCGGGGCGGGCGGCGGCCGCTGCCCGGCGAGCACGGCTTCCGCTTCTTCCCCGGCTTCTACCGCAACCTGCCCGACACCCTGCGCCGGATCCCGCTGCCCGCCGGGGCACCCGGCCGCACCGTCCACGACAACCTGGTGGACGCCACCGAGGAACTGTTCCCCCGCGCCGGAGGGCGACCGGCGCTGCGGCTGCCGTTCCGCACCGTGTCCGCGCCGCCGGTGCTCGGCGAGCTGCTGCCCGACGCCCTGCTCCAGACCCTGACGGGCCTGCTGGACACCGCCCTGCACCTGCCGGCCACCGAGGTGGCGTACTTCGCCAACCGGCTGCTGGTCCACTTCACCAGCTGCGAGCTGCGCCGCTACGAGCAGTGGGAGCGCGTCCCGTGGTGGCGGTTCATCCGGGCCGGCGAGATGTCGTACGACTACCAGCGGCTGCTCGGCGTCGGCATCACCCGCAACATCGTCGCGACCAGGGCCGAGGAGGCCAGCACCCGCACCGTCGCCCGGATCCTCCAGGCGTTCGTCCACAACGTCCTGGGCCGGGGCAACGACGGCGAACCGGACCGCGTCCTCAACGCACCGATCGGCGAGGCCTGGATCGGCCCCTGGGAGCACCGGCTGCGCTCCCTCGGCGTCCGCTTCGAACTCGGCACCGAGGTAGAGGAGTTGCTGTACGCGGGCGGCCGGATCACCGGGGTGCGGCTGCGGGACGCCAGCACCCCTGTGCTCGCCGACCACTACGTCAGCGCGATGCCGGTCGAACACGCCCGCGCCACCTGGGGCCCCGCGCTGCGCGCCGCCGACCCCCAACTCGCGCGCTGCGACCGGCTGCGCACCGACTGGATGGTCGGCGTGCAGTTCTACCTGCGCGCTCGCACCCCGATCGTGCACGGCCACGTCGACCTGGTCGACTCCCCCTGGGCCGTCACCTGCGTCGGCCAGGCCCAGTTCTGGCGCGACCGGGACTTCCGGCGGGACTACGGCGACGGGCAGGCGGCCGACTGCCTCTCGGCGATCGTCTCGCAGTGGGACGCCCCGGGGATCGTCTACGGCAAGCCCGCGCTCAAGTGCTCCCGCGAGGAGGTGGTGCGCGAGACCTGGGCCCAGCTCAAGGACTCCCTCAACAGCGGCGGCCGGCGCGTCCTGGACGACGCGGACCTGCTCACCTGGTTCATCGACCCGGCCGTCACCGGCCTCGGCGGCCCGGCCCCGGCCAACCGCGAGCAGCTGCTCATCCACCCGGCGGGCACCCTGTACAACCGTCCGTCCGCCGCGACGGCCGTCCCCAACCTCTTCCTGGCCGGCGACTACGTCGCCACCGACATCGACCTGGCCACCATGGAGGGCGCCAACGAATCCGCCCGCCGGGCGGTCAACGCCCTGCTCGACGCGGACGCCTCGCCGGCCCCGCGCTGCACGGTGTGGCCGCTGTACCGGCCGCCGGAACTGGCCGCCCTGCAGCAGCAGGACGAGGGCCGCTACCGCCGGGGGCTGCCGAACGTCTTCGACCAGGGCTGACGGCGGGCCGGCGGACCCGGGCGCCGCGGCCTGACCCCCGTCCGTTCTCCGGAGCCGGGCCGCCCGCCCTGCGACGAACACAGGCCGCCCTTCTCCATGCGTCGACCGACCGCACACGCAGTTGCCCGGCGGCACGGAAATCGAGTTGCCCGGGCGGCGGTCCGCAGACGATCATCCTGGGGTCCTGACACCCCCGCCCCCCGGAGACACATGGCCACCGAACTGTCCGAAGCCTGGGAGCTCTTCGAGACCGGCGACTCGCAGGGATCCATGCGGGTGCTGCGCTCCGCGGCCGACCGGCTCCCGCCCGCCGAAACCGCACCACTGGTGGCCAGGCTGGCCGAGGACGCCGGTTTCGAGGACCTGGCACAGGCTTCGACAGCACTGGCGGCCGGGCCCGGGCAGGCCGACCGGCTCTACGCCTACGGCTACGCCTGCGTCGAGCGCGGCATCGACGCGGTGGCCGTCCCCGCGCTGCGGGAGGCGCTGCGGCTGGTCCAGGCGCCGCCCACCACCACGGCGCGCACCGGCCTGTTCCGCCGCAGGCCCAAGCCGCAGGCCGCCCAGCAGCCCGGCCTGCGCCAGGTGCTGCTGGAGCTGGTCTCCGCCCTGGAGGGCTGTGAGCGGCACACCGAGGCACTGGCCGTCCTGCGTGAGCACGACGCCCGCCTCGGCGACTGGCCGGACCGGTACCTGACGGTCTACAACGCGCTGATGGCCGGCCGGATACCCCTGGCCCGCGAGGTGTACCAGGGGCTGTCGGCCCCCGAGGGGGTCTGGGCCGGCCCCGCGCAGCGGGTCGGGCGGATGCTGGAACGGGCCCGGGCTCTGCCGCCGGTCGACGACCAGGACCTGCGCGGTTGGCACTACGTGCTCACCGGCGGCCTGCTCACCACCCTGTCGCCGCACGGGTTCGACCAGGGCATGACCGGCCGTTGGGCGTACCTGCAGGACGACTTCGGGCTCTGCCGTTACGGCCTGGAACGGCTGCGCACCGTGCTGGCCGCCACCGGCCGCGAGCCCGCCTCGGTCGGGCTGCTGGCCGACCGGGGCAGCCGGGCGCTCGGGCTGGCGGCGGCGCAGCTGCTCGGCGTACCGGCGGCGCCGTACCGGCCGGGTGCGGCGGGCGTGCTGGTGGTCGCGTACGACCTGAACGAGTGCGATCCCGCCGAGGTGGCGCAGCTGAACGAGCGGGCGCAGGGGCAGCTGCTCTTCGAGCACGCCACCTGCTGGACCGACCCGCCGGCCGTGACGGCCGACGTCTCCACGCTGCTGGGGCAGATCGTGAGCGCCCCGTGGGAGCCGGGGCTGCGGTGCGGCGAGGACGGCGAACCGCAGGAGGCCGAGCCCGACCGGCGCTCGGCCGAGGAACTCGCCGGGGCGGTCCTGGCCGCCTCCCCGACCGCCCCGGAGGGCGACGGCCGGACCCCGCCCGACACGGACGACGTCCTCACGGCCTTCGCCGCCCGCGCGGTGGGCTGGCCCGCGGCGGGCCCGCGTGACGGCGTCCGCTCCGCCGGGCCGGTCCGCAGCTCCCGCTTCGCGTGACGGTCCGTCCGGGCTGACGCCGATCCGGTCCGCGGCCACCGCCGCGGCCCTGCCCGCGGGCAGGGCCGCGGCGGTGGTGTGTGTCGCGGCTGCGGTGCGTGCGGCCGTGCGGTACGTCGGCTCCCCCTCTCGCACCGCGCTTCGCGTGCCGGGACAGGCCGGCCCGTACAGCGAAGATCTGATCGACGTACCGGCGGCGCCCGTCAGTACGAGGCGCTGGTGGCGCAGCGGCCGGTGTCCATGTTGCACACGACGACGTACGAGGTGATCCCGGCGTCCAGGAGGGTGTCGGTCTTGGCCGTGCCGACGTTGGTCCAGTTGCTGGAGCTCCCGCCGTTCGACTGCTGCAGGGCCACGCTGCAGGAGTCGCCGGTGGTGGAGGTCACGTAGCCCTGCACGTGGTCGTGCCCGCTGTAGTACGAGACCACCATGCCGCCGGCACAACCGGGGACGTTGGCCGGGTAGGTGGTGTTGGCCGACGCCACCCCGACGCCGAGGCCCAGGCCGATGGCGGTGGTGGCGGCGACGGCGCCGAGGCGGACGGCGGTGCGCTTCCTGATCATCAGTGTCTCCTGGTGTTCGGTGGCTGATTGCCGGCGGGTTCGGACGACCGCTCTGCCCCTCGCTCGTCCGCACAACAGCGTGCCCGTGCACCGGCACGGCGGAGAACGACGTTCGCCGGACGTTCCCCTGACACTTCGCCCTGCCGTGTCGGGGCCATGGCGGCAGGTCAGGACGCGGGTGCGGCGGCGGTTGCGGTGGCGGTGGGGGCGGGATGCGGTGCGGGGCGGGTGGGGCGCGTCGGGGGCTGTCCGGCGAAGACGGCGAGGGCGTTGGGGACCGGCCGTTCCTGGTCGTGGTCGAGGTGGTTGCGCACGGTGAGGTGTCCGGTGGCGGGGTCGCGGGCGACCAGGGTGGCGGAGGCGCCGCCGTCCAGGTAGACGCCGTCCGGGCAGCCGAGATCGCTCACCACCCGGGCGAGTTCGGTCAGGGTCAGGCCGGTGGAGGTGCCCTCGCGGCCGTCCGTGGACAGCAGCGTCAGCGTGCGGCCGCCGTCCGCGAGACCGATCGCGCTGCGCGGTTCGATGTCGGTGGAGTCCAGCCCGGCCAGTGGGCTCCCGCCCCGCAGCAGGGGGTAGGCGCCCAGGGCGAAGGCGAAGGGCACCGGTTCACTCGACGCCAGGCGGTAGTCCACCGCGACCGACGAGCCGAGGGGCAGCCCGGCCAGCGCCCGGGCCCCGGCTTCACGGCCGAGCAGTACGGTGCTGCCGGCCGGGATCGGGCCGCTGCCCGGGGTCGCGGAGGCCGCCACCACCCTGCCGTGGCGGACCGTCACCTCCCAGGTGTCCGCGGTGCAGGGGGCTTGACGCGACTCGTCGTTCCCGCAGGCCGCCCGGGCCCGGGAGGCCCCGCCCCAGTCGGAGGTGAACGCGCCGATCGAACCGACCGGGAGGGCGTACTGGTTCAGCCCGCCCAACGGCCGGACGCCGTGTGTGGTCCACAGGTGGCCCCGCAACGTCAGGCGTGCGGTGCGGGCCACCCCGTCCACGCCGACCCCGAGCACGTCCCGGTCGCTGTCGCCCGGCGGCGGGCGCCAGCCGAACCGCTGGGCTTCCGGGACCGCCGCCTTCAGCGCCCTGCCCTGGTGGACGGCCGGTCCGGAGGCCGCCCCGGTGGCCTGGACGCCCGGGTGCTGCGCCTCGGTGATGTCGAAGAAGTCCCCGTTCACCGCCGCCACCGCGCCGCGCTCCCCGGCCAGCCGGGTCAGCGGCGCCCGGGCCGCCACCGCGCCGGGGAAGAGCAGGTCCGCCCGTACGCCCGGGCGGCGCAGGTCGGCGCGGACGGCGTGCACCCTCGCGGCGCCGTGGGCGGTGCGCACCGTCAGTTCCCGGTACCCGACTGCGGGCGCGAGCGCCGCCCAGCCTCCGGCCGCCTCGGCCCGGACGGGCGGGGCCGCCGGGCCGGCCGGGGCCATGGCCAGTACCAGGGCGGCCGCACAGCGCAGGACGGTCTTCATGCCCCCCATGCTGGCGGCCGCCACGGCCGACGCGGTCGGCCGACGCGCCGTCGGCGGCGCGTCGGCCGCGCGCGCACGGCGGTTGTCCTGGCCCGTGCGACGGGGGGTGCGGGTGTCAGGCCGTGACGTGGTACCAGTAGCCGCCGGTGCGCAGGCCGACGTAGTGGACGTTGGTGCCCGTCTCCTTCGCCTCGTACATCATGTCCGCGCCGGTGGCCGGGTCGGTGCCGGCGTAGAGCACGACGTGGGTGGTGTTGTGCGCGTCCGTGCCGAAGTACTCGACGTCGCCGGGGCGGCGCTGGGACTCCGTGATCGGGATGAGGTGGCGGTCCAGGGTCTGCTCGGTGGTGTCGCCGCCGCCTGCGAGGTCGATGCCGGCACCGAACCAGAAGGCCGCCCGGACCAGGCCCGAACAGTCCAGGCCGGCCGTGGTGTTGGCCGGGCAGGGCTGGATCGAGCCGGTGTAGCCGTCGCAGGTGCCGAGGGAGGGGCCGGGGCCCTCGCCGCGCAGGGAGTGGCCGCCGCCCCACACGTACGGGACGCCGAGGTAGCTCTTCGCGGCGTTCAGGACCTTGGTGGGGTCGACGTCGCCGCTGGGCAGCGGGGCGGGGGTGCTGGTGTAGAGGGCGTTCTTGACGGCCGTTCCGACGACGCCGTTGACGGTCAGGGCGTGGGCGGCCTGGAAGTTGCGCACGGCGGTGTCGGTGGCCGGGCCGAACTGCCCGTCCACGGTGAGGCGGCCCGCGTGGAAGGTGTTGAGCATCGTCTGCAGGGTGCTGACGCACGGGCCGGTGGCGCCGGTCTGCAGGTCGCCGCACTGGGTGCGCAGGTCGACGGTGCCGGAGGCGGCGGCCGCCGCGTCGAGGGCCGACTTGGTGGCCGGGCCCACGATGCCGTCGGCCGTCAGGGCGTGGGCGGCCTGGAAGGTGCGCACGGCGGTGCCGGTGGCCGGGCCGAACTGCCCGTCCACGGTGAGGCGGGCGCCGGTCAGGTTGAGCTCCAGCTGGAGCTGGGTGACGCAGCCGTCGGCCTCGCCCTGGACCAGGTTGGCCGGGCAGGACGGGGAGGTGAGGGGTATCGGGCTCGGCGCGGTCGTGGCGGGTGCGGCCGCGGCGGTGTACGCGCCGACGCCCGTCAGTAGGGCCGCCAGGGCCAGGCCCAGCGACAACCGGCGCCGGGTGGGCAGGAGGGTACTCACAGAAGGCTCTCCAGGTCCGTGGTGCTTCGTCAGGCAGGGGGGCCGCCGGCAGGACTCGGTCAACTGCCGCCGGTCCCGCCAGTGTGCCCGCGGACCGCCCCGGCACAAGGCCCGATCGCACCCGTCCCAAACGTCCCACACCGGCTGACCGGGGATTTGGTACCACGGCGGTGCGCCGATTGGAGACACCGTCACCCTCCCGGCCCCGGTGCGTGTCCCCGGCCGCGCCCCGGCGGACCGGTGCCGGGAGCGGTGCGGGAGGGTCAGAGGATGACGAGGAGCTTGGTGTTGGGGACGAGCTTGCGGTTGACGGAGGTGGACTGGACGAAGACGGTGTAGGCCGGGTTCTCGCCGGGCTTGACGGTGGCTTCGGCGGCGGGCAGGCCGAGGAGCTGGCGGGCGGCCGGGCCGGAGAAGACGCGGCCGGTCATCCGGCCGGTGGCCGGGTCCTTCTCGGCGACGGCGAGTTGCTTGTTGCCCTGGATCTTCTCGCGCTTGGAGAGCTCGTAGAAGGCGCAGCCGGTCCTGTACCGGTGGCCGGCGCTGGTGACGAAGTCGCGGATGGGGGTGGGCTGGTCGACGGGGATCAGGATGTACTTGCCGGTGTCGAGGGCGTCGAGCTTGGCGCTGACCTCGGCGGTGTTGAGGTCCTGGCCCATGGCGAAGAGGTTCTTGGTGCCGCGCACGCCCTGTTCGCGGCCGCGCAGGAAGCTGGTGGCGGCGGACTTGACGGTGCCGATGGCCTCTTCGACGCCCTTGCTGGAGTCGGCGTCCCAGATCGCGATGTTGCCGGCGGGGAAGCCGTATTCCTGGGCGGTGCGCTTGGCCAGGGAGTTGGGGACGAGGATGGCCGAGGTCCAGTGGTCGGGCAGGTCGTCCATGGCGCCCTGGATGCGGTCCCGCCAGGTGCGCAGGACGGTGGTGCCCTGGCCGGCGTTCATGCGGGTGTGCATCTGGCCGGTCTGGGAGAAGCCGGAGGCGTTCTCCTCGCCGTCGGTGACGACGACCTGGAGGAAGGAGTGCTCGCCGTAGCCCTCCCAGATGTTCTTCAGGTCGTCGACGGACTTCACGGCGGCTTCGATGAGCGCGGTGGCGCCGTTGTCGACGCGGTAGAGGCCGCGAAGGGACGGCAGGTGCTTGACGTCCATGTCCCAGACGAGGTTCTGCACTTCGTGGTCGAATGCGTAGAGGCTGATCCGGGTCTCGTGGCCGAGGCGGTCGGACTCCTCCTGCAGGCCCTTGACGAACTCGTCGACGACGCGGATGAGTTGGGCCTGGTGCTGGCGCATCGAGCCGGACTTGTCGACCACGAGCGAGACGTGGTTGACCTTGTGCTTGATCCGGTTCGCGGACATGGGTGTGCCCCCCTGTTTTTCGGCGGTGGTTTTTCGGCGGGCCTTCCGGGCGCCTTTCCGGCGCCCTCTCCGTCGTGGTTCCCACACTATGCGGGGGCACTGACAGTGCGTCCGGTGCGGTGGACGGGGGCGGCCCGTGCTCGTGGAAGCCGGGGCCCGGGGGCAGTTCGGGGCGCCGCCGCAGGGCGTCGGGGTCGACGCGGGCGCCGCGGATGCGCAGCGGCGGCGGGTGGCCGCGGGCGCCCCGGGACGGGGCGCCGGTGGCGGTGTCGAGGTCGGCGACGACGGCGGTGAGCGGTCGGTCCGGGATCCAGCGGGCGAGGGGCGCGGTCGATGGTGCGGGCGATGTCGGCCGGGCCGCCGCCGGAGCGCCGGGTGGAGCGGCAGGCGGCCGGGGCCGCGGAGCCGGCGCCGCCGGAGGCGAGGCCGTGGCCCATCGTGTCGAACACGGACACATGCAGGTGGCCGCGGGCCACCGCGGGGCCGGCCCGTACGCGCGGGCGGTGGCCGGCGCGGCGGTGGGCAGGCGCACGCCGAACGGACGGTCCCCGGCCCGGAGGTGGCAGATGAACCCCGTCGAACGCGCACTGCGCGCTCGACCGTGCCCAGCAGCGGCACTGGGCCCCCGGAACGGTCATCGGGGTGATCGAGAAGTACGCATCCTGAAGCCTCCGCTGACCGGGCCGGACCAGGAGATCCTGTCGTCCATCGCGCGCCAGGAGGAGCGGCGGCCGGAGCAGCGCGTCAGCGTCGAGTTCGAGGACGGGGACGGGGACGGGGACGGGGACGCCGGGAGGGCGCCGCCGTCCGGGTAGGACCGGCCGCGCGCGGCGGCGGCCCGCCGGGTGGGTCCGGATGTGCCGCACCCGGTGGGCCGCCGCCGCAGGGGTGCGGGTCAGCGCACGGTGACGGTGAACACGGGCGAGGCGGTGTTCCCGCTGACGATGCGCAGCTCGTTCAGGCCCTTGATGCCGAGCTTCACGCCGAGGGAGTAGGAGCCGTTGCCGGTCGTGTGCACGGAGGCGGGCAGGGTGACCCACGTGCCGTGCTGCTTCTGCTGGAGGGTCACCGTGCTCCCGGCCTTGAGGCCGGTGGTGGTGCCGGTGACCCGGAACGGCTGCCAGGCCTGGACGGAGGTGACCGACGGCTTGGCGGTGATGCCGGCGGACACGGAGGCGGAGGCGACGGAGGCGACGGGCGCGGCGGAGGCGGCCGGGGCGGCCGGGGCGGCCGCCATGGCGGTGCCCGCCGTCCCGAGGAGCAGCGCGCCGAGGGCGGCGACGGCGGCGGCCAGGCGCAGGGAGTTCCGCTCGGTGACGATCACGGGTGCACCCCTTTCAGGGGGAGGTGGTCGTTCGGCCCGAGGCACCGTCGGTGCGGTTCGGGCACTGTCCTTCCTGAAGACGTCTCACCCGGAGCCACCGGTTGTGTGCGGAATGTCACTGTCATGTAACAGTCGGGCGGGCCCGCGATCGGAGGGGAACCGCCTCAGTCCTCCTCGGCGCGGGAGAGGGCGTCGGTGATCAGGCGGGGTCGGTTCCGCGGACGGCTGGTCAGGGGCCGGGGATCGGGGGTCAGGGCCGGGGGTCAGGGCTTGAGGGCGACGCCGGCGTAGAAGGAGACCTGGGCGTCGGTGACGGTGGCCGGCAGCAGGTCGGCGGTGCCGTCGGTGCCGTCGGGGTGCCAGCGGTGGGCGGGGACGATGCCCGGGTCGAGGAGGTCCAGGCCCTCGAAGAAGGTGGCGAACTCGGCCCGGGGGCGCAGCCGCAGGGAGGTGCCGGCCTGGTTGTAGATCTCCTCGACCTTGGAGGCGCCGGGTGGGTCGAGTTCGGCGGTGGCGTGGGAGAGGACCAGGGCGGAGCCGGACGGCAGGGGGTCCAGGAGGTGCTCGACGATGGCGTGGGCGTCGTCGAGGTCCGGGACGAAGTGGAGCAGGGCGACCATCGACAGGACCACGGGCCGGGTCAGGTCGAGGGTCTCGGCGACCTGGGGGGTGGTCAGGATCGAGGCGGGGTCGCGGACGTCGCCGTGGACGTAGGCGGTGCGGCCCTGGGGGGTGCTGGTCATCAGGGCGCGGGAGTGGGCCAGCACGACGGGGTCGTTGTCGGCGTAGACGACGCGGGCGCGCGGTTCGACGGCCTGGGCGACCTCGTGGAGGTTGGGCGAGGTGGGGATGCCGGTGCCGATGTCCAGCCACTGGCCCAGGCCGCGCCGGGCCAGGGCCCGGGTGGCTCGGTGCATGAAGGTGCGGTTGGCTCGGACGGCGGTGCGCATGGTGGGGAAGGCGGTCAGGACGCGCTCGGCGGCTTCCCGGTCGACGGCGAAGTTGTCCTTGCCGCCGAGGAAGTAGTCGTACATGCGGGCGCTGTGGGGGATGTCCTGGCGTATCTGCGGGCCGGTCGGCTGCGCCGGGTCGGGATCGGTCGCGGTCATCCAGGTCTCCCCCATGCTCATCCCTGTCCCTTCTTGATCACACCGGGCCGGGGCAGTCTAGCCAAGTGGCCGGTGCCGCGGGGGGAAGTGGGTCCGGGCACGGTGGGCGCGGGGGGCGCGTAGACGCATTGCCAAGGAAGCGGCGACGCGGTGCCGACACGGCGGGAGCGCGGCCTGGCATCCTCCACGAGGAACACCGCGGTACGCGCCCGGGCCGCCCGGCCCGGGCGCGGCAGAACCGCCGGTGGTGGCCCGGCACGCCACGGGGGAGCGTGCCGGGCCGCCGGGGCCGCTGTGGGACAGGCACTAGTTGCGGTAGCGGAAGCGGATCCGGCCGCGGGTGAGGTCGTAGGGGCTGAGCTCCACGAGCACCCGGTCGTGCGGGAGGATCTTGATGTGGTTCTTCCGGACCTTCCCGCTGATGTGGGCGAGCACGACGTGCCCGTTCGGGAGCTCCACCTTGAAGTTGGCGTTGCGCAGGCACTCGACGACGGTGCCTTCGACTTCGATGCCGTTCGTTGTCTTGGTCATGGTCCTTCACCTCTTCGATTCGTGACGTGTGGCCCGGGGCGCGTCAGCGGCGGACGAGTTCCAGGGTGCTGCCGGTGCGGCGGGCGCCGATGCCCTGGAGGAGTGCGGTGGCGGCCGTGTTGGTCTCCGCCGCCTCGGCCCATGCTTCGGCGGTGCCTTCGCGGTGCAGTGCTTCCAGTGCGTGGGCCAGCAGGGCCCGGGCGATGCCGCGGCGGTGCAGCTCGGCGCGTACGGCGAGCAGGCCGATGCGCGGGCGGCGGGGCGGTGACACCCGGATCAGCCCCACGTACCGGTCGTGCTCTCGCGCGACCGCGTACTGCGCGGGGTCGGCCAGGAGGGTGCCCGCCGGGCGGGGCAGGACCTGGGCCGGCACCGACTGCCAGCCGGCGCCGGCCTCGATCTCGTCGTGGACGGCGCGCGCCAGGGCGTGCAGCGGGCCCTCCTCGGCCAGGCCGGCGGGCACGATCGTGACGCCCGCCGGGGGCCTCGCCGGGCCGAGCCCGGTGACCCGCGGGTCGGTGGGCACCCGGTAGCCGTGCTCGCGGTGCGCGGTCGTGAAGCCGGCCCGCCGCCAGGCGGCCGCCGTGGTGTGGTCGTCCTCGTCGACCACGGTGTGCAGCGGGGCCCGCAGGTCGGTCAGCATCGTGGCGGCGATCTGGTCGAAGACCCTGCCGTGCCACGCGTCGATGCTGACGAACAGTCGCCCGTCGGGCCGGCGCGAGGCGTCGCCGCGGCCGACCACCCGGTCGTCCTCCACGGCGTGCCACTCGGTGTCCGAGACCCGGGTGAGCGTGAGGGCGTGAAAGTCGGTGTCCCGCCCGTCGGGGGCGCAGTGCGATGGGTTCATGGTGGTGCCTTTCGGAAAGTGCCTGGTCTGAGGCGCTCCCGGGCGACACCAACGTCAATCGCCCACCGTGACGACAAGGGGGAGCACCCACACGGATACAGCCTTCATGGGTCTCACCTCCTCGCGTCTCTCTCACGGCTGCGCAGACCGTAGCAGCCAACGGCGCGCCGGCCCAAGTGATTTACGGCTCGGCGAGGACGGGCCGGGGCGGGCGGGAGCCGCGGGCGGCGCAGTGGATCATGAGGGGGTTGGTTCCGTCGGTGTGGAAGAGGTGGCTTCGTGGTTCCCGTCGTGCCCGATCCGGATGTGCTGCACCCGTTTCCCGAGCAGCCGCGGGTGGTGCTGCTGAAGCCGTTGGTGACCTCGCCGTTGATCGAGGTGGGTGAGTACTCCTACTACGACGACCCGGACGATCCGACGGCCTTCGAGACGCGCAACGTGCTGTACCACTACGGGCCGGAGCGGTTGGTGATCGGGCGCTTCTGCGCGTTCGCCGAGGGGGTGCGGTTCGTGATGAACGGCGCCAACCACCGGATGGACGGGCCGTCGACGTTCCCGTTCCCGATCATGGGCGGGGCGTGGGCGGAGCACTTCGACCTGCTGACCGGGCTGCCGGGGCGCGGGGACACGGTGGTGGGGCACGACGTGTGGCTCGGGTACCGCACGACGGTGATGCCGGGGGTGCGGATCGGCAACGGGGCGGTCGTCGCCGCCGGGTCGGTCGTCACCTCCGACGTCCCCGACTACGCGATCGCCGGCGGCAATCCCGCGAAGGTGATCCGGCTGCGGTACGCGGAGGACGAGGTGGCACGGCTGCTGGCCGTCGCGTGGTGGGACTGGCCGGTGGAGCACCTGACGCGCCACCTGCGGACCGTGATGTCCGGCGGTGTCGAGGAGTTGGAGGCCGCCGCGCCCCGGCCGTGAGGCGGGGCGCGGCGGGGCCGGGGGTCAGTGGCGCAGGACGGCGGCGATGCGCCGGCTGTCGGTGAGGGTGTCGTCGGGGACGAAGGTGAGATCCGGGCGCCGGTGTCGAGGGCCCGTTCGATGACCTCGTCGACGATGTCCTCGCGGGCGCCGGCCTCGCCGGCCTCGGCGGGGACGAGGTGGTCGCCGTCGTCGCGGACGGTGGCGCGGTAGTTCTCCTCGACCACCAGGTGGGCGACGCGGGCCTCTCCGGCGGCCCGCCAGACCTCGTCGAGGCCGGCGGCGAACTCCTGGCGGCCGCGGGCCTTGTCGAGCTGGGCGAGGGTGTCGCCGGTCTCGCGCTCGGCGTGGGCGCGGACGGCGGGTGCGACCACCCGCTGGACGGTCGCGACATCGGCCTGGGCGAGGCCGCCGTGCGTGATCTGGGCGGCGGCCTCCTTGGCGATGGGGCCGGCGGCGTCCAGCAGGGCGAGGGCGGGGGCGTCGCCGACGACGTACAGCGGGCGGGGGTCGGCGGCCAGGACCCTGCCGATCGCGGTGTCGGCCTGGCGCAGGAAGGTCTTGGTCTCCTCGTCGCGGAAGGTGCTGGGGGTGTCGCCGATGCGCTCCTGGCGTTCGGGGTCGGGGTTGTCGTAGGTGCGGACCAGCGGGAAGCCGTTGCCGCTCTCCTCGGTGACCCGCTCCTGGTTGCCGCCCCACAGCACGGCCCGGTCGGCGGCGACGGCGAGCACCCAGTAGGGGCGCTCGGCGGCCTGGGCGGCGACCAGGTTGCGGGTGAGGAAGGTGTCGGACACGACCACCCGGGCGGGGGCGGTACGGGCGAACGACCACACCCGGTGCTCGCCGGGCGCGGCGAGGACGGCCAGGCCGTCCTCGGCGTGGACGAGGTCGACCTCGGCGAGCGCCCGGTCGAGTTGTCGGAGGACGTCGATGCGGTCGGCCCGGGAGACCTGGGGGTCGGCCTGGACCCGCTCCTTGGCCTCGGCCAGCAGGTTGCGCAGCCGGACCGGGTCCTGGGCGCTGTCCGGTTCGCGGCGGTGGGTGGGCATCAGGACGGACACCGCCGGGTAGGGCCGGGGCCGGCGCAGTTCGGCGAGGACGGCGGGGCTGAGGGCGGGGCGCATGGGGACCCTTTCCGAAGGCGGTCGGCCTTCTTTGCGTGGACGCACGGTGCCTGGCACAGCTGCCAAATGTCCTCAATGTAACGATTTGCACACCGGGTCGCCGGGTCGGCTCTTGCCCTGGAGCCGTCCGAGGCTGTACCTACTGGTACGTACAGATGGGGGACGGGAGGGAGTCGGCATGCCGTTCGTCCGCATCGACGCGTCGGGGGCCGGTCCTGGGCGGCTCGACGCCCTCGGGCGCGCCGTGCACGAGGCGCTGGTGGAGGCGATCGGGATCCCCCCGGACGACCACTTCCAGGTGCTGGTCGGGCACGACGGCACCAACGGCACGCTGCGCTACGGCGGTTACCTCGGGGTGCGGCGGGACGAGGGCATCGTGTACGTGTCCATCACGCTGCGCGCCGGGCGCACGGACGCGCAGAAGCGGGCCCTGTACGCGAGGATCGCCGAGCTCGCCCAGGCGTACGCGGGCACCGAGCCGCGCAACGTGTTCGTCGTCCTGACGGAGAACGCGCCGGCCGACTGGTCGCTGGGCCACGGGCTCGCCCAGTACGCTCCCCCGCCCGGGGAGGGCGTACCGGGCGTGCCCGGCGCGCACGGCCGGGGCCCCGTTCACGAAGTATCGACAACCCCTCCGCGCTGGGCGGTGGTTGATAGGTTGCCGGTGACAGCCAACGGCACGGTTGACGTCGCGGCCCTTGACGGGCTCGCCATGGCGACAGCACAGAACCGAAGGAGGCCGGAGATGGGTGCCTACATCACCGTGCGGGGATTACGGCTCTACTACGAGGACCAGGGGCAGGGCGAGCCCCTGGTGCTCCTGCACGGCGGCGCCGTCACGGCGGAGAGCTGGGGCGGCCAGCTTCCCGCGCTGTCCGAGCACTACCGGGTGCTCGTCCCGGAGCGGCGCGGTCACGGCCGGACCCAGGACGCGGAAGGGCCCATCACGTACCAGTTGATGGCCGACGACATGGCCGCGTTCATCGAGGAGCTCGGGATCGGCCCGGCCCGGGTGGTCGGCTGGAGCGACGGCGGCATCGTCGCCCTCCACCTGGCCCTGCGCCGGCCGGAGCTGGTCTCCAAGCTGGCCGTGATCAGTGCCGGAACGGACGAGGGCATCACCCAGAACACCCAGGCGCTGGTGGACGGGAGCGAGGAGAGCCGCCAGGTCCTGACCCAGATGTTCTTCGCGCCCTACGAGATCCTCTCGCCGGACGGGCCGGAGCACTTCCCCGTCGTGCTGGACAAGCTGACCCGGATGTGGCGCCAGGGGCCCCAGCTGACCTTGGACGACCTGCCGAAGATCACCGTGCCGGTGCTGGTGATGCAGGGCGACCGGGACGGCGTCGAGGTGGAGCACAGCGCCGCGATGGCCCGGGCCCTGCCGGACTCCCAGCTCGCCGTGCTGCCCGGCACCTCCCACGTCGCGCCGCTGGAGCGTCCCGAGCTGGTGAACCGGATGCTGCTGGACTTCCTGACGGACGAGCAGCAGATGAGGGTCTTCCCGCTCAGCTAGGACCGCTCGGCCCAGGACCGCTC